>DATIDO010000602.1:0-13434 GCA_035456245.1 Polyangiaceae bacterium | reverse complement strand
CACTGTGCTCGAAGCACAGCACCGAAGCACCATGGCTGCGATCATCGAGCATCTCGTCGAGATGGAGAGACGAAGGCTGCATCTTCGGCTCGGCTACTCGTCGCTGTACGAGTACTGCCTGAAGGTCCTGCGGCTGAGCGAGGACGAAGCCTATCGGAGGATGACGTGCGCTCGTTTGGCCGCGCGGCATCCTGAAATCATCGAGAAGCTGGCGCGCGGGGAGCTGAGTTTGACCACGGTGACCACGCTGAAGCCGCATTGGTCGCCGGAATCAGCTGCGGAGCTGCTCGAAATGGCGGCAGGAGTCAGCAAACGCGAGTTGGCTGGCTCGTTGTGCGCCGTGCGAGCACGGCGCAGTGCGGCTGGCAGCGAGGTTTCCGGAGCGGCCGCGACCGGATGCCATCGAACGGGGTCGCACGCGGCCGACTGGCGCCGAACGCTGGCGAGTGGAGGCCGAAGTCGGTGAATCGACTCGGGACCTGCTGGAGCGAGCGCTCGATCTGATGATGCACACCAACCCCGAGCGAGCGATCGAGCCGGTGCTCGAACGGGCACTCGGTTTGCTGGTCGCCAAGCTCGAGAAGGAGAAGCGCGCGAAGGCCGAGCGACCTCGTCCGTCCTCGACTCCACCCGCGCCGGCGCGACCCTGCTTGTCTTCCGCGCAAGCGCGGAAGGTCACACCGCAGAAGCGTGCCCGTCCCGCCATCCCGCGAGCCACGAAGCGCGCCACCTACCAACGCGATGACGAGCGCTGCGCCTTCGTAGCGCCCGACGGCAGACGCTGCGAACAGCGACACTTCCTCGAAATCGACCACCGAATTCCGTGGGCGCTCACCCGGAATCACTCACCAGAGAACCTCCGTGTCCTCTGTCGCGCCCACAACCAGTTGCTCGCGCCGCCGCGTCCCCAAATAGATGGCGCGGGCGGGCGATGGCGCGGGATGCGTCAGGTCGATTCGGGTACGAAGGCCGATCGATCGCGGGCCGCGGCGGCTCGCACCTGAAGCTCTTCGCCATCGACGAAGGCAATGCGCTCCTGCAGCTGCGCGGAGACGCAGACGTGATTGGGCACGATGCGAACACGCTCGCCGACCGAGAAGCGGCGATTCGTCTCGTTCAAATCGAGGGTGCCGTGCTCCTCGCTGAGTCGGGTGACGCGGATCTCGGGATCGTCGAGCAGGGCACCGTAGCCACCCAGGCCCTCGATGGGCTCACGCCCCAGCGCCTTGGTGCCGGCGTCGATGACGGCCTGCCCCGACACCGCCGTGCTCACCACGGTGGCCAGCACCGAGTAGGCGCAGCACGACCAGGGCAAGATGCCCTGAGATGCCAAGTCTCGATCGGCGTAGACGTAGGTCCCCGGTCGGATCTCGGTCAGCTCCGGCAGAAGGTGACTCTGAAAGAGCGTCGGCGAGTTGCCGCCGCTGACGACAGGGTAGGCGAGCCGCGCCTTGTCGAGGGCCGCCAAGAAGCCACCGAGTGTTTGCCGTAGCCCCTGCAAACGTCCCTCCAACATGCGGTTGGGGCGGCTCTCCGGCCCGCGCTCTGCGGGATCGATGGCGGGCCTGCGCAGGTGCCCGGGGTGCAGCATGATGCCGGCGAACGACAAGCCCAGGTCGAGGGTGTGGTGCGCCAACTCGACCAAGCGGGGCGGTTGATCGACACCGGTCCGGCGCGAGCCCAGATCCAGCTCGACCAGCACCCCCACGGGACGCTCGTGGCGCTTCGCTGCCTCGGCCAGTCGCTCCAGCGACTCCCGCGAGTCGAGTGCGATCGTCAGCTCGACCTCGCGCGGCAACTTCATCAGCCGCTCGATCCGCCCGGGATCGATGGGCGGATAGGCAACCAGCAGACGAGGCGCCACGCGGGCCATCACCTCGGCTTCGCGCGCCGTAGCGACCGTCAGGCCGAGCGCGCCGGCCTCCACCTGCCAGCGACCGACCTGCTCGTCCTTGTGAGTCTTGGCATGAGGTCGCAAGCCCAAGCCGTGCATGGCGCAGTACTCCTGCACCACGCGGACGTTCTCACGAACACGCCCCACGTCGACAACGGCGTGGGGCGTCTCGAGCTGCTCCAGCAGCGACATGCCGCGACCTCAGTGGGTGAGGGTGACCTTCGACAGGCCGCGGGGCTTGTCGGGATCCAGGCCGTTGGCCTCGGCCAACGCACCCGCGAACAGCTGACCGGCCACCACCGCGGCAATCGGCGACACCCACTCGGGCATGCTGGGGAGCGGCAGGGCCAGCTCGGCCTTCTTCAGAATGGCCTCGTCGTCGCTGATGGCGATCAGGCGAGCGCCGCGCTTTTCGACGGTCTCGAGCACCTTGGGCACGTCGACGTGCGTCTTGCCGCGGGGCGCCACGAGCAGCACCGGGAAGCCCTCGCCAATCATGGCGACCGGACCGTGCAGGAGATCGGCCACCGAGTAGGGCTCGGCCACCAGGTAGTTCGTCTCTTTGATCTTGAGCGAGGTCTCGAAGGCGGTGGAGTAGTTGTAGCCACGGCCCAGCACGACCAGGTGCTTCATCTCGGTGAAGGCCTTGGCGTCGATGCTGCCGTTCTGGTCGATGACGGCCTGCACGTAGCCGGGGACCTGAGCCAGCTCGGACCAAGCGCCGTTGCCCTCACGCAGCGCGGCGCTGAGCATGGCGAGCGCCATCAGCTCGGTGGTGTAGGTCTTGGTGGCGGCCACGGCCGCCTCGACGCCAGCGCGGAGCTGGATGGTGTGCTTGCTGGCCTTGGCGAGGGGCGACTCGGGCTCGTTGGTCACGGCCACGGTCAGTGCCCCCTGCTCGGTCGCTGCCTTCACGACGCCGACGATGTCGGGGCTCTGACCCGACTGGCTCACGCCGATGGTGAGCGAGCCCTTCATGTTCGGGTTGGCGCCGTAGAGACTGAAGAAGCTGGGCACCGCCAGACCGGCGGTCAGGCCGTTGTGGATGCCGAGCACGTACTGAGCGTAGCGAGCGGCGTTGTCCGAGCTGCCGCGGGCCGCGAACAGGCCATAGCTGGGAGCCAGCTTCTTCACGTCGGCGGCGAGCGCCTCGACCTCGGGCCGACCGGCCTCGAGCAGGTTGCCCAGGACGCCGGGCTGCTGACGGATTTCCTTCTGATAGTTCTGACCGCGCTCGCTCATGTCGTGAGTTTTGAGCCAAGCCGCGCGTCTCGGCTGTTCGAATTTTCTCAAACTCCGGTCGGGCGGACGAAATCGTCCTTCCGGCGCCCAGACCAGCGCATTTCTGGCCCCATTTCGTGGCCGCCTGGCCCCCGGTTGGCGCCTTGGGCAAGCTCGGGCCTCCCGGGATCCCCACCCTTGCCTTACTTCACCTACTACCTGCTTTGGCTCGCCCTGAGCTGGCTCCTGCGCGAGCCCATTTGGCTCCTGGGCATCCTGGCCTTCCTCCTGCTCCGGCGCGTCCTGCCCGATCCGGGACGGCTGTTCGGCTCTCTGTCGCGCCTGGGTCCGCTGCGCGCCCAGATCGAGGCCAACCCGGCCAACAGCACGGCTCGCCTGGAGCTCGCTCGCCACTACCTGGATCTGCGCCGCCCGGGCCGCGCTCTCGAGCAGCTCGAAGAAGCACGCCGGCGCTTCCCCGACGACGCGGAACTCCTGTTCACCTCCGGTCAAGCGCTGCTCGAGCTGAAACGCTACGACGAAGCCATCACGGCACTCGACGCCGCCTTGCACAGCTCGGCTCGGGTGCGCTTCGGCCTGCCCTACCTGGTGAAGGGTGACGCTCACTACGGCGCAGGACGCTGGCTCGAGGCGGCGCAAAGCTACGAGGAGTACCTCGGCACCAACTCCTCCGACGTGGAGGGCTACGTTCGCCTCGGGCGCGCCGCGCTGAAGCTCGGCCGTCGCGACGACGCGCGGCGGGTGCTGGAGGAGGGCGGAACCACCTACGAGGCGTTGCGCGGTGGCGTGCGGCGCAAGGCCTTCGGTCCTTGGGTGCGGCTGCAATGGCTGCGCGCGACACGCTTCGGCGCTCCCCGGGCCGCGTTCGCGTTCATGCTGGTGGGCCTCGCTTTGGTCGCAGCCGGGTACGGCGGGCTGCTCTGGTGGCGCCACGACGTCGCCGAACGCGAACGAGAAGCTCAGTGGGAGCGCGAGTACGAAGCCGCGCGCGTCTCCAACGAGAAGATGCTGCGAGCCTACCAGCACTGCGGGTCCGTCGACGTCAGCGAGTTCGCGGGCGTGTACCTGGAGCGGGACGCCCGCCCCGGATCCACCGGTAGCGACGCGATCCGGGTAGTCCGCGATCGCATCCAGGAGCGAATGTTCGGGCCCGACGGCCCGCTCGCCGAATGGTGCTTCACGCGCGTGCTGGAACGCAGCCCCGGCCGCTTGCGCGCCGAGGCCGTCGTCCACGAGGACATCCAAGATCCCGGCGACGCCTGGCTGACGCAGCTCGTGCTCGAACGCACGAGCGAAGGGCTGCTGATGTCGATTCGCTCGGAGCGCGGGGACTTCGCCCCCCGCCAGCTGGTCCGTCAGCTGCCCCAGGGCGCTGCCGAGCCCCGCTAGAGCGCCGAACGTTCGGCGCTCTAGGTCGTACTCGAACCTTCGGCGTAGTCTGGAGGGATGGGTGCCCGTCGGAGTGTGACGACCGCGACTCGGCTCGCAGCCGCGCTCTTGGTGCTGTCCACGCCCTCGCACGCGACCTACTCGATCGTCGGCGTGGACACCGCCCATCGCCAAGTGGGTGCCACGGCGACCTCGTGCATCGGCGGCTCCGACGTCTACATCGTCTACGGCTCGGTACCGGGAACAGGAGTGGTCGTCGCCCAGGCGGCCTTCCATCAGCCGGGACGCGAGCGTGCGGTCGAGCTTCTTCAGCTGGGCTCGGATCCCCAGGCGATCCTCGACGAACTCACGAGCAGCCCTTTCGATGGCGCCGCCAGCGTGCGCCAGTATGCCGTGGCCGATCTCACGGGGCGCGTCGCAGCCTTCACGGGGGCCGACACGGGCCCCTACGCAGCCGACCGACAGGGTTCTCTGCCTGGCTTCGCCTACTCCGCGCAGGGCAACATCCTCACCAGCGGGCTCGTGCTGACACGGGCCGCCGCTGCCTTCGAAGCGAGCGCGTGCGATCTGCCCGCGCGACTGCTGGCTGCGCTGGAAGCAGGAGCCCAGGGCGGCGAAGGTGACAGCCGCTGCACCCCCGACGGGATCCCGTCGGATTCGGCGTTCCTCCAGGTCGATCGCGAAGGTGAGGCAGCTGGAAGCTGGCTCTCACTTCGGGTGCCGACTTCCGGTAGCAAGAGCCCCCTCCCCGAGCTGCACGCGCTCTTCGACGACTGGCGAGCGACCCATCCCTGTCCCGTCCCGGCAGCGCCGCCCGAGAGCGGCGGAGCTGCCAACGGCGGCTCTGGTGACGACGGGACAGGCGACGGGCTCGACGCGTCGGGGTGCGGATGCCACGCGGTGGGGCGAGCTGCGGTGGGGCGAGCCGCGGTGGGGCGAGTCGCGGTGGGGGTGCTCCTGGCCGCCTGGGTGGTTGCCTCACGGCTCCGCCGCCGTCGGGGCTCCGGCTCGCTCGGCTCACGCGATCAAGCCTGAGCCAAGAACCGAGCCACCTCGGCCCGCGAACGCAGACGCACCACGACCTTGTCCGCCGCGAGCCGGCCCAACATCTCCAAGATCCGCACCCGCGAGCGCGAGCCGTAGTTCCAAACCCAGAGCAGGAACTTCGGCTCGAAGCGCTCGGGGCATCCTGACGCCATGTCGGGACGCGCCCTGCCGCGCCAGGCGAGCGTCCGCCGCACCACGCGCAGCAGACACAGCCAGCGCGGAAGATCCAAGAGCACGACGGTGTCGCACGCCGCCAACCTCCGCTCCAACGTCCCTGAGTAGTTGCCGTCCATCACCCAAGCCTCCCCAGCCAAAGCACGGTCGACCGTCTCGATCCACGCTTCTTTCGTGGGCTCTACCCAGCCGGGCAACCAGTATCGCGCGTCCAGGTGGATCACCTCGAGTCCACGCGCGGCACCGAGCCGAACGGCAAAGGTCGACTTGCCGGAACCCCCGCTCCCCAGAACGAGAATCTTCTTCACGGTCGTCCTCGGTCGGCGGCCACTGGCCCCGGAATGCGGCGCATTTCGGGCCGGATTACAGCTGCCCGTGGCACGAACCACAACACCCTCACCTCGCACTGTCCGGGGCCTGCCTGGCGACGCGCCCTGCTGCGCCGTACGCTGACGCGGTGGGGAGGGTTCCGCGTTTCGTCTGGCTCGCGCTGCTGACGAGCGGCTGCTCGCGGGCGGCGGCGCCGCCTGCCACGACTGTCCCGGAGCCGCCGGAAACGCCACGAGCACCCGCTGCAGCACGTGAAGAGTCCGAGGCAGAGAAACAGGCACGGGCCGCTAGGCGCTCGCGCGCTGCGCTCCTCGTTCAGCGCCTCGCCTACGGTCCCAGAGCGGGCGACATCGAGCGAATCACCTCGGATCCAGACGCCTGGCTACGCGCCCAGTTGCGCCCTGGCGAGCCGGCGGCCAGCGAAGAACGGCAGTTCCCCGAGCTGGGGCTCGACCCAGGCAAGCTGCGCGAGCGTTACCCCAGGGTTCCAGCAACCGGTCGCAAGGAGGGAGACCCGAGTTTCCACGATCTCTACTCGATGGTGGTGGCTGCAAAACTGGAGCGCGGCCTGTCGAACGAACGGCAGCTGGAGGAGTTGCTGGTCGATTTCTGGCTCAACCATTTCAACGTCTACGCCGACAAGGGCGAGGTCCGTTGGGCAATCGTCGACTACGAGCGCGCGGCGTTGCGCGCTCACGTGTTCGGGAACTTTCGCGAGCTGCTGGGCGCGACGGCCCATCATCCGGCGATGCTCTACTACTTGGACAATTGGATGAGCGCCGCCGAGCGTGAGGCCCAGGGCAAACGTCCGGCTCAGGGCCTCAACGAGAACTACGGCCGGGAACTGCTGGAACTGCACACCCTGGGCGTGAGCGGCGGCTACGATCAGGACGACGTGCGCGAGGTGGCGCTGGCGCTGACTGGCTGGGGCCTCTCCAAAGACCGCGCCGCGTTCCAGTACTACCCCGAGCGCCATGCAGATGGACCACGCACGCTTCTGGGGGAGACGCTGCTCGTCGACGGCCGAACGGTGGAGGGACAGGCTCAAGGCGAGCTGGTGCCCCAGTACGGCGCGCTTCATCGCCACCAAACTGGCGCAAAAGTTCGTCTCCGACGAGCCGCCGCAGAGCCTGGTGGAGCGCCTGGCCGGGACCTTTTCCGCTAGCTACGGCGATCTGAGCCGCGTCTATGCCGATCTGTTCGCCTCGCCGGAGTTTGCGGCAAGCGCCGAGCAAAAGACCAAGACTCCGCTCGAGTTCGTGCTCTCGGCGCTGCGCGCCGTCGGCGCCTCGTACGATGGCTCGAAGCCGCTCGCCAAGGTGCTCGAACAGATGGGCCAGCCGCTCTACCAAGCCGAGGCGCCAACCGGCTACCGCGAGGTTGCCTCGGCTTGGGTCAATGCGGGAGGTCTGGTCGCGCGGCTCAACTTCGCGCTCTCGCTGGCCGAGAACTCACTGGAAGGCGTCCACTTCGAGCAGGCCTCCCTACTGGGTGATCTCGAAGGCGCGCCTGCCGACTGGCTGGACCGCTTGGCCATGCGCGTGCTGGTCCCCCCTCTGAGCGAAAGTACGCGGCGCACGATCGTGGCTACGCTCGCGAGAGAGGCCGAAACCAAGCCCCCCGACGACGGCCTCGTCCTGCAGCGACAGGCGCTGGGCCTCTTGCTCGGCTCACCGGAGTTCCAGCGCCAATGAGCAGCTTCGACCGTAGAGCCTGGCTGCGCCTCGCCGGCATCGGAGCGCTCGGTTGGCTGGCTCCGAGCCTTGCGCGCGCCGAGACGGGGGTGCGCCGCAAGCCGCTCGTGGTGGTCGTGCAGCGCGGCGCGCTGGATGGCCTGTCGTGGGTCGTCCCCCACGGTGACGATGCCTATTACTCGGCTCGCCCCCAGTTGGCCGTGCCGGCCCCAGGGCGCGGAGCCGACGCTTGCTTGCCGCTGCCAGGGGGACGCTTCGGCCTGCACCCTGCTTCCCAGCCCTTGCTCGCGCTCTACCTCGAAGGACGGCTCGGCTTCGTGCACGCCGTCGGCACGCCGGCCGCCACACGCTCGCACTTCGATGCACAGGACGTGCTCGAGTCGGGGACTGGCGGCGCGTCGAGCCGTGACGACGGGTTCCTGAATCGTGCTCTGCGCTCGGCGGCTCTGCACACGGCTGCTCCGCAAGCCGCCGGCACGGCCTCGTCGGCGGCAACTGGTTCGTCAGCAGCCACCCTGGGCGCCGTCGCCATCCAATCGCGTCTACCGAGAATCCTGCGGGGCGATGCCTCTGCCCTGGCTTTCGAGAAGCTCACCGACATGCGGGTGCGCGGGCCTGCAGCCAAGCTCGTCGGCAAGACCTTCGAAGAGATGTACGCCGGGGCCGTCGACGAGGCGCTGCGCTCGAGCGCCAGCGGCGCATTCGACGCCGATGCCTTGCTCGGTCGCGTCCGCACACGGGCGCCCAGCCCGCGCGACGGCGTCGTCTACCCCAAGTCGACGCTGGGTCGGCGGATGCGGCAGATCGCCCAGTTGCTCCAAGCCGACGTCGGCGTCGAGCTCGCCGTCACCGAGTCGGGCGGCTGGGACACCCACGTGGACCAGAACGGGCGCCTGCAGCGGGGGTTGACCGATCAGGCTCAGGCACTGCGCGCGTTCCTCGACGATCTGGGGCCGCTCGCCCAAGAGGTCTGCTTGGTCACGGTCACCGAATTCGGGCGCACCGTGGCTCAGAACGGCAGCGGTGGGACCGACCACGGGCACGGCTCGGTCATGATGGTCGCCGGCGGCGGAGTGCGCGGCGGTGCCGTGCACTCACGCTGGGACGGTCTCGAGCGTGACGTGCTCTTCGAGCAGCGGGATCTGCCGATTACGATCGATCAGCGCGACGTGTTCGCGCACGTGCTGCGCCAACACTGGGGGCTCGGCGACACGTCGCTGGTGCTGCCCGGCTTCGCGGCGGATCCGCTGTTGGCGCTCGGTTGAAAGGCGGCCCGGGGCGAAGGCTCGGTCGGTCGTCCCGGGGCCAGCGGGACCGGGGCCCGGGCCCCATCCCGCTCCCCCCCCTTGACGGGGGCGCCCGAACGATTTCTGTAGGGCCCATGACGGAGCCCCAGAAGCACCATTTCCAGGCCGAGGTCAGCCAAGTCCTCCACCTGGTCGTCCACTCCCTCTACAGCCACAAGGAGATCTTCCTGCGTGAGTTGGTCTCCAACGCCAGCGACGCCATCGACAAGCTGCGCTTCCGCGCGCTGGCCGAGCCGCAGCTGTTGGGTGACGAGGAGCTGACCATCCGGCTCATCCCCGACGAGGCCGCCGGCACCCTGACCATCGAGGACAACGGCGTTGGCATGACCGAGGCCGAGATGGTCGAGAACCTGGGCACCATCGCGCGCTCGGGCACGCGTGAGTTCGTCGAGCGCATGAAGCAAGCGGCCGCCGCGCAGCAGGCGGGCCAGACGCAGCTGATCGGTCAGTTCGGCGTCGGCTTCTACTCGGCCTTCTTGGTGGCCGATCGGGTCGACGTGCTCTCCCGCGCAGCCGGCAGCGAGCAGGCCCACGTGTGGTCCAGCGACGCCGGCGAGTCCTTCACCATCGCACCTGCCGAGCGCGCGAGCCGCGGCACGACGCTGGTCCTGCACCTGAAGGAAGAGCAGAAGGAGTACGCCAAGGCCTTCAAGCTGCGCGAGATCATCCGCAAGCACTCCGACTACGTCGGCCACCCGATCGTCCTGGTCACGACCAAGGATGGCGAGGCCACCGAGGACCGCATCAACCAGGCCTCGGCGCTCTGGCAGCGCTCACCCAGCGAGGTGACCGCCGAGCAGTACAACGAGTTCTACAAGCACCTGGCCCACGCCTGGGAAGATCCGCTCGCCCACAAGCACTTCCACATCGAAGGCACGCTGCTGTTCGCCGGCATCGTCTTCTTGCCGCGCTCGCCCACCCGCGAGCTGTTCGATCCGCGCCTGGAGCACGGCGTGCGCCTCCACGTGCGGCGAGTCTTGGCCATGGAGAACTGCGAGGAGCTGTTGCCCAAGTGGCTGCGCTTCGTCAGCGGCGTGGTCGACTCCGAGGATCTGCCTCTCAACGTCTCGCGCGAGACGCTGCAGGACTCCAAGATCGTCCGCACCATCAAGAAGCAGCTGACCAGCCAGGTGCTGGGCATGCTGGAGACCTTGGCGCAGGAGCGCGCCGAGGACTACCTGACGTTCTGGAAGTCGTTCGGGCCCGTCTTCAAGGAAGGCCTGCACTTCGAGCCCGAGCTGAACGAGCGCCTGTCCAAGCTGCTGCGCTTCCACAGCACGCACGAGAAGGGCGCTTGGACCAGCCTGGCCGACTACGTGTCGCGCATGCCCGAGGGGCAGAAGGACATCTACTACGTCGAAGGCGCGTCCGAAGAGATCCTGGCCGCCAGCCCGCAGCTCGAGCAGCTGAAGAAGCGTGGCTACGAGGTGCTCTTGCTGGTGGACGCCGTGGATCCCTTCGCCATCGAGAACCTGCGGGAGTTCGAGGGCAAGAAGCTGGTCGACGCCATGAAGGAGAAGCTCTCGCTCGAGGGCCAAGAGGAGCCTGCCAGCGAGACGGACACGCTGACCGAGCGCTTCCAGTCGGTACTGGGCACCAAGGTGAGCTCGGTGCGCAACACCAGCCGCTTGGACACCTCCCCGGCCTGCCTGGTCACCGCCGAGGGCGGCCTGCCTCCCCACGTGATGGCCATGCTGCGCGCACAGAAGATGGACGTTCCGCCGGAGCAGCGCATCCTGGAGCTGAACCCCGATCACGAGCTGGTACAGAACCTGCGCAAGCTGCTCTTGGTCAGCCCCGACTCGCCGCAGATCAGCGAGTGGATCGAGGTGCTGCACGACCAGGCGCGCATCGCCGAAGGCTCGGCGGTCGATGATCCGGCTGCTCTGGCCAAGCGTCTGACGTCGCTCTTGACCCAGGCGACCGCTCGCGCGCTAGGCTGACGGTCGGAATCCGCACATGAAGCACGCACGCATCCTCGTTCCCTGTCTGATCGCTTGGCCCTTGCTCGGTTGCGATCGGGGAGGAGGCGAGGGTGCTGGTGCCTCCGCTACCACCTCGCCGGCGCCCGCAGCCACGGCGACACCGGCCCCCAACGCCGAAGTCGTCGCGGCTGCCAGCGCGGCCGCGTCCGCCGTGGCCGCTGCGGCCCCCTCGGCTCCCAGCGCGGGCTCCGCACCTTCCGAGGCATGCGCGACGCTGTGCCGCGAGAAATCACTGGGCTGCCCCAACGACGCCCAGTGCGTGACGCAGTGCGCCGAGTTCCGCAGCAAGTGCACCTCACTGGCCGACGCCGTGATCGCCTGCAACCAGACCAAGCCGCTCAGCGACTTCCAGTGCAACCCCTACTCCAAGGCCACGCAGATCAAGCCGACCGTCTGCACCGCGGAGCTCCAGGCCTACATCGCCTGCTCGAGTCACTGAGGGCCGGGGGGGCAGAGTGGGCAGAGTCTCACCCACACCGTAGCTGACCGCGCCGGCGCGACCGCACGTCTGCATCGGCGCGGCGGCTCGTCTGCATCGGCGCGGCGGCTCGACCGGCTGGGGCGCATCATTTCTGACCGCCAGAGCGCCCTCTGGACGGGGAAGATCGGCCGGCCAGCCGTGGTAAAACCCAGACCATGAAGCGTCGCCTTGCTTGGTCCCTCCTCTCCGCTCTCGCCCTGACCACCTCGGTCGCCTGGGCCGACGAAGTGAAGGACGTCGAGACACACTTCACCCAGAAAACGCCTGAGCACGTCATCCAGGTCCTCACCTCCTACGCGCAGACGTGCGCCGAGGGCTGCAAGTACCTGGCCCCCAACGTGAAGCAGTACGTGGTGGTCGACTACCAGAAGACGGCCGACCACTGGTACGTCTGGAATTGGATCACCAGCGCGGTGAAGGATCTGAAGTACTTCAACGAAGTGAAGAAGATCACCAAGCCCGACGGCACCACGCTCCTGGTCATCAAGCTCGTGACGGACTCGGCCACCATCGAGAAGCTCGAGAAGGCGACCGGCAAGACCCACCAGACGAACTTCGACTCGACCAAGTCGGTCATCTCGGTGCGCAAGCAGGACGACGGTCGCACCAAGATCGTTCAGGACATGAGCGTCGTGGCGTCTGGTATGATGACGGTCTTCACCGGTCAGATCAAAGACGGCATGAAAGAGAGCGCCAAGGCGAACTTCGCCAACGTCGAGAAGTAACTTCTCGGCTGGGCCTGCTCGCACTGCGGCGCACTCAGTTGCCCGCTCAGCCGAGCGCGTCGAGCAGGGCGTCGTCGAAGGCCTCGAGCTGCCTCTCGGTGATGACGAGCGGCGGGGTCAGCACGAGCACATCGCGCTGGCCACCACCGGTCGAGGTGACGAAGCCCCGGGCCAACAGCGCCTTCTGCAACGCCCAACCGCCACCGGGCAGCTCGCCAGCGTCGAGCCCGAGCATCATGCCGCGCCCGCGCACCGCGCTGATCGCCGTCCCTCGCAGACGCAGCTCGAGCCGCGCCTTCCAGCGCGCCCCCAGATCGGCCGCGCGCTCCAGCACCCCACCCCGACCCAGCGTGTCGAGCGTGGCCAGGGCAGTCGCCGCAGCGAGGGGCGCCCCGGCAAACGTCGAGGTGTGCACCACCTCCTGCTCGCGACTCCAATGCGCCATCACGGCGCGGGAGCCCACGCAGGCGCTGATGGGCAAGCCGCCGCCCAGACCTTTGCCCAGGCAGACCAGATCGGGGACGACCCCGTCCGCCGTGGAGGCCAGCCAGTCGCCTGCGCGACCCAAGCCGGTCCAGATCTCGTCGGTGATGAGCAGCGCGCCTGCGTCCCGAGCGAGCTCCTGCAGACCACGCAAGAAGCCGGCGGGCGGATCGATCACGCCTCCGCGCCCGAGCAGCGGTTCGACCAGGATGGCGCCGGTGGGCTGGCCCGCCAGGAGCGCGCGCACCATCTCCAGGCTCTCGTCCAACTCGGCTGCGGAGCTGGGGTAGAGCGCGAAGCGCACGTGCGGCGAGAGCTGCTCCTGAAAGGGCGCACGGTAGCTGGGACGCAGATCGGTGACGGCCAGCGGGCCGTAGGACAGGCCGTGGTAGCTGCCTTGGAAGGCGATGACCCCCGGCTTGGCGGTCGCGAGCGCCGCGGTCTTGAGAGCGGCGCTGACCGCGTCTGCGCCCGACTGACCGAGAATGACCTGCGCCTCCGGGATCGGCAGCAGCTGCCCCAGCCGCTCGATCAAGCCGATCTTGGCGTCGCTGGGGTACACGTCGCCGAGTGCCTGCAGCAGGCGCTCCGACTGCAGCTGGATGGCCCGCAACACGCTGGGATGCGAGTGCCCGAGCAGGAGCGCGCCGAAGCCTGCCGCCAGATCGACGTAGCGGTTCTCG
>DATIDO010000601.1:0-8156 GCA_035456245.1 Polyangiaceae bacterium | reverse complement strand
CGGCCCCGTCGAGCACCGCCGTCACCTCGTAGCCGGCGTGCTCGAGCGCGCGACGGTTGGTTCGCCGAACCAGATCATGATCCTCGACCAACAGCAGGCGACCCGAACGAGCCGTGACCGCGACCGTCTCGTTGCTCTCCTGCCGAGTCTCGACGGCCTCGACCAACGGGAACGCGATGGTGACGCGAGTCCCCCGACCGGGCGTGCTGTCCAGCTCCAGCTTGCCCGAGTACTGCGCCACGATATCGCGCACCGTCGCCAAACCGAGACCGGTGCCGGTGCGCTTGGTGGTGAAGAACGGCGTGAAGATCTTGTCGATCAGCGCCGGCTCGATGCCGACGCCCGTGTCCGAGACCGTCACGATCGCCTGCTTCATGTCCTTGCTGGGACGCAGACCGATGGCCAGCTCACCTCCCTCGGGCATGGCGTCTCGCGCGTTGACGGCCAGGTTCAGGATCACCTGCTCGAACTGACCGCGATCGGCGCGCACCCGGACCGCGCCCTCCTCCACGTCGAATTTCACCAGCACGTCGTCGCCGATCAGGCGCGCGAGCAGCGGGATCATCTTGCGCGTGGCGGACGCGATATCGAGCACCTCGGGCTCCACCGGTCGGCTGCGGGTGAAGGCCAAGAGCTGGCCAGTCATCAGCGTCGCCCGAGCCGTCGCGCTGTCCATGTCGTCCAGCAAGCTGGCCACGAACTTCGGATCGCGCTCTCCGGAGCGCAGCAGCGAGGTCACCCCCGTCATCACGGTGAGCAGGTTGTTGAAGTCGTGGGCCACGCCGCTGGCCAGACGCCCCACGGGCTCCATCTTCTGAGCCTGCAAGAAGCGGATGCGCGCTGCGTCGCGCTCGCTCGAGGCCTGCAGCGTCTTCATCATGGCGTCACGCAGACCGCTGATGAGGAAGTGCACGAGGGCGGCGCCAACCAACAAGGAGCCGCCCAGCGAGAGAGCTGCGTTGATGGGCGCCATGGGCACCGGAGGCGGCGGCAGGCGCTCGGCCGTCTGGGCCCAGGTGACCAGCGCCACGTCGACGATCGACAGGCCAGCGTAGAGAAACGCGGGGCGCCCGCCGAGGATGGCCGCAGCCGCAATGACCGAGACGATCTGGCCGGAGCCGATCTCGTAGCTCAAGCCTCCGAGAAACCAGAGCGCCGACGACGGCAGCAGCCAGAGCAGGCTCACCACCATCCATCCGGACCACCTGGCCCGCGGCGTCCCGAGCAGCCCCTGAGCCAGGGCCAGCACACCGAAGGCCGGAAGATAGACGAGCGCCGTCAGGACGAGCTTGGTGTTGGGCGCGAGCGCATAGAGGATGGCCTGCGCGAACAAGAGGATGACGAGCACGGGGATCACGGCCCGCACCAAGCGGTTGGCTCGCAAGGCCTCTTCGCGCGCCAGGCGGGCCGCGATGTCGAGTGAAGAGGGCTCGTCCGCCATTTCCGGTCAGTCTACGGGGACGGGGCTCGAAAAGCCCGCTCAGCCATTCACCATGACCAAGGGCTGCCCCGTGTCCGAGACTACGTCGAGCCACAGCGGACCTGCTGGATCGACGCGGTTCCGGCGAGAAGAGGCCGAGGCGATAGGTACATGTACCAGCCTGTTGTTGACCCGTCCGACCAGGCAGGCCGTTCGGCCGGTCATCGCAGCATGTACGGCGTTGGCCCCCAGACGAGCGCAGTAGATCGAGTCACCCGCGCAAGCGGGCAAGCTGCGAATCATGTAGCTCGGATCGATGTACTTCATCGAGATCTCGATCTCTTGCGCGTCGAAGTGCTGCTGGATGGCTTTGCGTAGAAACACGCCGATGTCGCCGAGCTTCTTGTTGCCACCCTGATCTTCGCCGCTGGTCTCGACGAACTTCTGCCCTGCCCCCTCGGCGACCACGAGCAGCGCGTGCCCCTGTTGGGCCAGCCGCTTCTGCACGTGACTCAACAAGCCATTGTCGCCGTCCATGTCGAACTCGACCTCGGGCACCAGCACGAAGTCGGCGTCGTTCGACGCCAGCGCAGCATGAGCCGCAATGAAGCCGCTCTCACGCCCCATCAGCTTCACCAAGCCGATACCGTTGACCGCATCCTCCGCCTCGGTGTGCGCGCCTTCGACCGCCCGCAGCGCCTCGGCCACGGCCGTTTCGAAGCCGAAGGACTTCTCGACGAAGGCCAGATCGTTGTCGATCGTCTTGGGCACGCCGACCACGGCGATCGGCAAACCACGGCGCTCGATCTCGTCGGCGATCTTGGAGGCGCCTCGCTGGGTTCCGTCGCCTCCGATGGTGAAGAGCATGTCGATGCCCAGCCGCTGCAGCGTGTCGACGATGGTAGCCGTGTGCTGCCCGCCTCCCCGCGCCGCTCCCAGAATGGTGCCGCCGTGACGGTGAATGCGCGCAACCACCCGCGGATTCAGCTCCATGGGCTCCCAAGGAGCGTCGGGCAAGAGGCCGCGGTAGCCGTAGCGCACGCCGCTGATCTTGCGCACGCCGTACTGACCCCAGAGCGTCATCACGATCGAGCGGATCACGTCGTTCAACCCCGGGCACAGACCACCGCAGGTCACGATGGCCGCGTGGACACGCCCAGGCGCGAAGAACAGATTCTCTCGTGGTCCCGCCTTCTCGAGTTCGCCGCGGGCAGCCGCATCGATCGTGGTTCCAGGCTCCGTCGACTCGATGTCGTAGAGCACGCGCTCGGCGTCGTTGGCGAACCGAATGGCCGCGGTGGAGCCCTCGCGCTTGAGTAGGAGCGGCGAAGGCACCCGCGCCTGACCGAGGCTACGGATCTCGAAGGGGCTACTCATGGCCCTCGATTGTAGTGGCCCCGGTGCAATTCGTCGCGGCTCGGCGAGCGAATCCCACGGGGGCTCGGCAAGCCCCTGGTGATTCCGCGCTCACCGGAACCGCTGCGCAGCGGGACGGCGCAGTCGAGCCGGGACGCCCCTGCATTGCAGCACGCCCCGCGCCAGAGCCAGCGCCCCTCAGAGACTCGCCCGATACTTGGCGAACATGCGCGCGAGCTGAGGCCGATATCGACTCTGATAGAGATCGGCAAAGGTGATGAAAAGCATCGCGATCAGCGGACCGTAGATGATGCCGATCAGGCCGAAGCCGCCGATGCCACCGATCACGGTCAGGAACACGAGCAGGTCATGCATGCGCATGGCCGAGCCGATCATCTTCGTCTTGACCACGTGCTCGACGAACACGGTCATGACGGCGCAGACCACCAGAATGGTGACGGCCTCTTCGGCGTGGCCCTGTAGGTAAAAGTAGCCAGCGGCGGGCAGCATCACGGCGCTAACGCCCACGAAGGGGAGGAACGAGAACAGCGCCATCACGCAGCCCCACAGGGCCGGGCTCTTGGCGCCGACCGCCCACATGGTCAGGCCGCCGGCCAACCCCTGGATCAGGCTGCCCAGACCGTTGCCCACGATCACGCCCTTGGACACCTTGGCGAAGGTGCTGAGGATGAGCGAGTCCTCGTCGTCCGGCAGCGGCGACAGATCGAAGAAGAACGAACGCAGTCGCAGGCCGTCCACCAGCATGTAGAAGACCATGAACAGCACGATGCCGAGGTGGCCCAGCAGCGCCAGCGTGTCGCGCAGCACGTCGGCCACCCAATGCACCGCCACGTCGCGCGTGTAGGCGAAGGCCTCGCGCACGTACACGGCCACCGTTTCCCTCGACATGCGGAAACCGAGCTCGCGCAGCTGCTGGCGAGCTTGATCGACCGTCTGCGCTTCGCTCTGCGTCAGGATGTTGTTGGACAGCACGCCGTAGGCGTTGGCGGCCTCGGTGACGATCAAGTAGCCGACGCCCAGCACCGGCAGGACCACGACCAAGAAGGCCAGTAGCGTCGTGACGCCCGAGGCGACCCAACGGCTGTGGAACATCTTGGGCACCAGGCCGACGTAGACCTTGTAGAAAAGCCCGACCAAAATGAACGCGATCACGCCATCGGCGATGAAGGCCTTCAGCACGTAGGCGAGCGCGACGAAAGCCGCGAAGAACATCACCGCGAAGACCCGCGGCGCCAGCTTTTCCCGATCGTAGATCGAGAGGGTGTGCATGGTGGGGGGGCCCGAGGTGCGGGACCCGCGGGCGGCGTCGTAAGTTTCGGCTTCCGGCGCGGGCGCCTCGAAGCCACCCCAGCCACCAGCCGCACCTCGGCTCGAGGGCGGAGCTTGCTCGGTCGTGGCCGGCGGGCGCGGCGTCAGTCGACTGCGAAGGGATGGCGTCGCGGGCGGGCGGACGCCGAGATTACTCTCGGGCGCGTTGGCGGGTGCGGCGGCAGGGCCGCCGGTGGGTGGGGCGCCGGCTGCGGCGGCGGGCGACAGCGCTGGACGATCGGGCACGGCGTGACCGCTGCCGGAGGGGGTGTCGTGCGACGGCGCGGAACCTGCTGCGGAGGAAGCCGATGGTTTGGAAGCTGGCGGCGCAGAGTCGCTCATCCGGACGAGACCTGAGTGCAGGCGAGCGCTTCCGTCAACCAAATGCAGCGGCCCGCCTCATTGGGCGGGCCGCGATGTTTCCGGGTGGGGCCGGAACTGGCTCAGTTCACGCCGGGCACGGGCGCGAAACACTTGATGTTCGTCTCGACGCGGAAGTTCGAGTCGTTGGTGTGGCGCTCCGCGTGGAAGATATCCATCTGGTAGCTCTGGCCGGGCGCGATGCCGAGAGCCGAGGCCTTGGCGTCGAAGTCGAGCGTGTCCTGGAACTTCTCGTGCATGCCGCCCAGATCGAGGGCCAGCTTGCCGTTCACGAAGATCCACAGATCGTCGTCACCCGTGAAGGTGAACTTCTGCCCCTGAACGTAGCCGAAGCGAACGTGCGCCTCGGTCGTGAAGCTGTAGTTGTGCGCCTGATTGGGCGTGTTGCCGAAGCCCTGACCGTCGATGGGGTAGAAGCCGCCAGTCGTGGCGCTGTCGTAAGCGAAGATGCCCGAGCCTTCGGCCGTCTCGGTGAGCGTCAGGCTGGCCTTGATCTCCTGGTTCACACCCTCGGTCGTCTTGTACCAAGTGCTGAAGGAGTCAGCCGAGATGATCACGTTCTGATCGGCACCCGGGCTCCAGTCCCAAGCCACGCAGCCATCGAAGAGCTGGTAGCCATTGCCGCCCACGAACTTGCGCTTCTGCAGGCCAATCCCGGACGCGAACGTCGGCTTGTTGTCCACGGTCGTGAGGCCGACCATCTGGCAGCCCATGTCATTGGAGCCGTAGAAGCCGGGACGTTCGAAGTCGACGTGGCCACCGGTCTCCGCCGCGCCCTTGAAGTCACGGTAGGTCACCTCGAGCACCGCGTCGCAGTCCTCCTCGGGACCGTTGCCGCCGAGGCCGCTTCCGTCCGTCGACGAGTCGTCGCCGAAGCCATCGTCGCCGAAGCCGTCGTCCGCGCTGTCGCCGCCGTCGGGCGTATCCGTCCCATCACCGCCGCCGTCGGGAGCAGTCGCCGAGCAGGCCCAAAGAGCCGAAGCAGCCAAGATCCAAGGAGCGGTCAGGTAAACGATGCGCATGGGCGAATATCTCCAAGAAGTGGCGCCAACATGTGGCTGGCGTTTCCAGTCGTCTAGCACGGACATAGCGAGTGCCCGGGCCAACGACCCAAATGAATGCCGAACTGTAGGGAAACGACTCACCCCTCGAACCGTCAGGCGCGAGGGGTGAGTGATTGGTGAGTGCGCCGATCGAACGTCAGCCAGCGAACGTCAACCGACGATCAGTTGACCGGCGGGACGTTCTCGATGCACTGGATGTTCGTCTGGATGCGGAAGTTCGACGCGTCGGTCTGACGCTCCGCATGGAAGATGTCCATCTGGTAGGTCTGGTCGGGCTGGATGCCGAGCGCGGCGGCCTGCGCGTCGAAGTTGATCGTGCCGAGGAGCGCCTGGTGCGAACCACCGACGTCCAGCGCCAGCTTGCCGTTCACGAAGATCCAGAGGTCGTCGTCACCGCGGAAGGTGAAGAGCTGGCCCGTCTGGTACTTGAACTTCACGTGGATTTCCGTGGTGAAGTGGAAGTTGTGCGGCTTGCCGTCGGTGCCCACCACGCCGGGCGTGTTACCCCAGCCCTGGTCGTCGATCGGGAAGAAGGCGGTCGTGTCGTACAGCTTGGTGTTCGTTCCGGTGCCGTCGTCGACCAGCTCGATCTTGGCAGTCAGCCGCTTGTTGTAAGCGGTGTCGTGGTACCAGTCGTTGAAGCTGGCGCCGCTCTGGATGGTGTAGGACGGCGGCTTGAAGTCGGTCCACGCGGTGCAGGTGCCGATGTTGCAGTCGAGCGCTGGATCCGGATTCGTGTTCGTGGCGGAGTAGCAGCCAGGCCCAGAGACCACGCGACGCTGGGCGCCGTAGCCAGCCAGCTGCTCACCGGCGATTTGCACGGGAGTCGCGTTGAACTCGGGCAGTCCGGCCACGAGCGCTGCGTTCACCAGGCCACAGCCCGAGTCGTTCCAGCCCTTGAAGAGCTCTGCCTGGTTCGGCGGCGGATTGTAGATGCCGCGGCCGGAGAACTCGAAGTCCGGATGACCGCCGGCCTCGTTCACGCCCTTGAAGTCGCGGATGGTCGCGTCGATGACCGCGCCGCAGGTGCCGTTGCCTCCGCCGTCGGTGCCGGAGTCCGTGCCCGAGTCGCCGTCGATGTCGAAGCCGGAATCGCCATCGGGCACATCGGTGCCGCTGTCGGGATTCCCCGAATCCGAATCGGCCGTCTTCGCCGTGCAGGCGAGGCCGACGATGGTGGCAAGCAGGGCTGAAGACGACAAAGCAAGCGCGCGACGGGTCATGGTTCCTCCGGTTGGGTCCTGTTCGAGAAGCTGCCGAATCGATATCACGAAAGCGCCTCCACACGAGCAATCACCCCTGGAATCCAGCGAGATTTCACCGAGGCGCACCGCCGGGAAAAGAATTCTTCTTCGAGACTGGAAAGCGCTACCTTTCACCCGCTCCGCCGGGGCAACACGGCTCTCGAGTCGCCCCTAGTCCTGTTCCGGGACGCCCTGCCCTCGGAGGTGGCGGGCAGCCGTTGCGAGAAACTCCGCGCGTGCCTCGGCGTGATCGACGATGGGCTCGGGGTAGTCATGGCCCAGCCGCACACCAGCCCCTTCGAGAACAGCGGCGGGAGCAGTCCAGGGCGCGTGGATGTATCGGGTCGGCAGCCGCGTGAGCTCGGGGACCCAGCGGCGCACGTACACCCCCTCGGGATCGAACTTCTGCCCCTGGGTGACCGGGTGAAAGACACGGAAGTACGGCTGCGCGTCGACACCGCACCCCGCCGACCACTGCCAGCCCATGTCGTTCTGTGCCCAGTCACCGTCCGTCAGGAACTCGAGGTAGTGGGCTTCCCCTCGTCGGTAGTGAATGAGCAGGTGCTTGGTGAGGAAGCTGGCGGCGATCATGCGCGCACGGTTGTGCACGAAGCCCTCCGCCAAGAGCTGACGTGCCGCCGCGTCGACGACCGGATAGCCGGTGCGGCCCTCGCTCCATGCTCGCCACGCCACTTCGTCGTCGCGCCACGGAAAGCCTTCGAAGGCGGCGCGAAATGGCCGCTCGAGGAGCTCGGGGCGGTCCCACAGGGTCGAGTGGGCAAACTCGCGCCACAGCAGCTCGTCCAGGAACTTGGCGCGACCGGCCGAAGGCGGCTGGGAAGCCACGCGGTGCCACACGGTTCGCACCGAGAGCGTGCCGAACTTCAGATCGGCCGAGAGTCGGCTGGTGCCATCATGGTCGAGACGATCACGCTCGTCCGCGTAGCTGGCCAAGCGCTCGTCGACGAAGCGGCTCAGACGTTCTCTGGCTCTCTTCTCACCGCCGCGCTGCAGCGCAGGGTTCTCGTTCAGGCCCAGCTCCGCGAGCGAGGGCAGGCTCGTCTCGTTCGGCTCGATGTCTGACGGTAGCGGCGGGAGCCGAGAGGGCGCGGGCAACGGCGCCGTGCCCGAGTACTCGGCGCGGTGCGCCCGCGCGAACGGGGTGAAGACGGCGTAGGGTCCCCCCGAGCCACTGCGCAGGCTCCCCGGCGGAAGCAGCGTCTCTCCTTCGAACAGGTCGAACGGCACGGCGCAGTGGGTAGAGAGATTGGTAGAGAGACTGGCCGCGACCCGCCGGTCGCGCTCGCGCGCGAAGGGTTCGGTCCAACGATGCGCGACCACGCGGTCGACGGCGAACCGACG
>DATIDO010000600.1:0-4953 GCA_035456245.1 Polyangiaceae bacterium | reverse complement strand
ACTACCAGCATCGCGTCGACCCGAAGACACCGATCGAGGATGCTGTCGGAGAGCTTTCCAAATTGGTCGCCGAAGGAAAGGTCCGATACATCGGCCTGTCGGAAGCTGCCCCTGCCACGATCCGGCGCGCCCATGCCGTGCACCCGGTTGCCGCCCTGCAAACCGAGTACTCTCTGTGGAGTCGCGACCCGGAGGCCGAGCTACTGCCACTACTCCGCGAGCTGGGAATTGGTTTCGTCCCCTATTCGCCACTCGGCCACGGCTTCCTCACGGGCAAGATCCGCTCTCCCGCGGATCTCAGCGACGACGACTGGCGCAAGACCAACCCGCGCTTCATCGGAGCCAATTTCGAGAGCAACCTGCGCATCGTCGCGGAGGTTGAAGGCGTCGCCAACGAAGTGGGCGCAACTTCTGCACAGATTGCCCTGGCGTGGCTGCTAGCACAGGGCGACGACATCGCTCCGATCCCAGGGACCAAGCGCGTGGCCCGCGTCGAGGAGAACATCGCCGCCGATCGCATCGCGCTCAGCACGGAGCAGCTCAAACGACTGAACAACCTGACGGCGGCAGTGGGCAAGCGCCATGACGAAGGCAATATGGCCGTCGTCGACCGCTGACTTCACCCCGTGGCGGGCTCGGAGCCCAACCACAGCGTGTTGCCGTCGGGATCGGCAAACTTCATCTCGTAGGCCCAGGGCTGCTGGGTCGGAGGCTGCAGGATGGTCACGCCCGCCTCGAGCAGTCGGGGAAAGAGCGAGGCATCACAGCCGATCCACACCGTGGCCTTCGAGCCGTCGTCGGTCTGCCGGAGCATGATGCTGCACGAGCCCTGGCCGACGCTGCAAACGGTCGGTGCCTTCCATTGCAGCTCCAGGCCCAGCGTGCGCTGGAAGAACTCGATGGAGCGCTCCAGATCACGCACGGGCAGGACCGGCGTCATGTTCTCGAAGAGGGTGTCGGCCACGGCGAGTTCTCCCACCCCGCATCCTCGCAGCCCGCGCACTTCTGCGAAAGCCCCGACGAACCTCCACGAATGCCGACGAGCGCGCCGTTTTCAGCTCGTGAGCGGGATCTGCGATGCGAACGGCTCAACGCGCCGCGACTCTGTAGTTCGCGAATCTGCACGCGGCGAATCAGCCCGCTGCGACGCTGCGCGCAGGCTTCTTCTTCGACGCGGAGCTCGAGCGACGACAATCGGGACACCGCCCCACGACTTGGAGATCGGCGTCGAGCACCGCTTCGCGCCAGCCCGGATCGCTCGGAGCCGTCAGTGACGAGTCGTGCAAGCACGACACGGTTCCGCAGTCGCGACACGCAAAGTGCGGATGTAGATGTGCAGCCGGCTCTCGATCGCGCATCAGCTCGTAACGAGCGATACCGCCAGCGCGGCTCGACACCTCGGCCAACCCGGTCTCGACCAGCTTCTGCAAATTGCGGAACACCGTCGCTCGGTCCCAGTCCACCTCGCCCAGTCCGTCGACGACCTCGCGATGCGACAGCGGATGCCCTGCGCGCCCCAGCAGCTCCAGCACGGCGACGCGCGGCGCGGTGACTCGCAGTCCGGCGTCCTGCAGTGATTGACGGATGGCCGCGCGCTGGCTCTTCGACATCTCCGGCGGAGACTAGGCCATCGGGTTGCTTTTGCAACCCTCTTGCAACAGTCAGTGGGAGTGGGCAGCGCCGTCCAGGGCGCACTCACCCTCACCCTCGAAGTGCCCCTGGCTCTTCAGCTGAGCTCGCACGTAGGTCCACATCGAGTCGACCGGGGTGATCGGCGAACCACCGAGAGGCACGTCGCCGAGCGACGGCAGATCGGCCGGCTTCACCTGCTCGAGCTCGGCCTGAGTGACGCTCCCGTCGAGGTTCAGATCGCAGTCCGCGAGCCACTGGGCCCGACGCACGACGGTCCCCTCGTCACCCTCGGGGAAGCCGTTGAAGAACACGTGGTCACCGTGGATGGTCAACGCGGCGCTGCTGGTGCGGTCGTTCGTGACCGCCACACCGGGCACACCGTCGATCTGACAGTGGGAGTAGGCCGTCTCCAGCTCGGTGCCGATCTCGAACTCCACGCGCGGGTTGGCGAAGCAAGGCACGCCGGCGTCGCTGGTCGAGTCGGGCGCGCGGCCTCCGACGTCGGCGAGCGCCTCGGGAGGGCAAGAAACGCCGCCTTCCTGCGTCAAAGCGCCGACAATCAAGTAGGACCAGTCGCCCATGCGCGCGAAGTCCTCCTCGCTCACGCTGTCGTGTCGCGTCGACTCGCTGCCGATGGCGAGCGAGTACCCGAACTCGTAGCGCCCCTCTGCCAAGCCGTCGAAGCTCCACAGACCAAAACCGCTGGAGGGCGCGCGAGCCAGATCGATAGCGTAGAGCTCGGCTGCATCGGCCTCGACCGAATCATCGGTCGCGCTGATCAAGTGAACGTCACCGAGGACCGCGATGTACTTGTCGAACGCGACGTCCCAACCGTCGGCAATCGACTCTTCGTCCGTGCCCGCCTGGAGCCCCTGGGTGATCGTGTCCTCCGCCGAGGCCGCCACCTCCAGCTTTGCGCTGCCCCCGCCACCGCCCGAGCAGGCGGCAAGGAGCGATGTGAGCGAAATGAGCGACGAAGTGAGGCGGATGCGCAACATGGGGCCCCACCTAGCACGCGGTCGTTCGCAAATGCAACCCGTATGCAAAAGCACACTGGTTGCCAGATGGCGTCGGGCGGGCTGGGTCGGTCGCGCCGGCGCGGGGTGGTGCGCGACGACGGAGCCGAGCGATGGCATGCGCGAGGGTGAAGTCGGTCGCGCCGGCGCGGGTTGGTGCGCGACGGCGCCGCGCAGCGGCGGCTTGCGCTCGGGTGAAGTCGGTCGCGCCGGCGCGGGTGGATTGGTGGTGGCTCGGTTGGTGGCCGTGCGGTCCCGACTCGGGCCGGGGCCCGAGAATCAGCAGAGCGGGCCGGGGCCCGAAAATGAGCAGAGTGGGCCGGGGCCAAAGGAGAGAGGCAGTGCCGCTTTCCCAAACAGTGCCCTGCTAACTCGTCCCCAGGGGGACTATTCGCGGTGGAGTGGGTCGCGCGCGCGCAAATTCTCGCGGTTGAGGTGGGGACCCGGCGCCGCTCGATAGTCCCCGTGGGGACGAGTTAGTAGAGCGCGATTCGGCGGACGCACCTCGGGAGGGAGATGTGTGGGGTGGACGAGGTCTTCCGCGCCGGCGCGGAGAAAGTTTCGGCGCCGAAACTCAGCGCTTCGCGGGCAGCGGCCGCAGATCGGCCAAGAAGGCTGTGCGCTCGGCCTGCACGCGCCCGAGCAACGCGGCGTCCGCAGAGAGATCCTGCTTCTCGGCGGGATCCTTCTCCAGATCGTAGAGCCCCAGCACACGCTCGTCGCTCGTGATGAGCTTGTAGGGGCCCGACAGGAACGCTCTCCGCTCCTTGTTGTTCGGCCCCTGCGGCATGTCGACCAGGATGGGGCGCTCGGCGTTGCCAGCGCTCTTGCCGACGTCCTCCAACCAAGAGCGGCCGCGCACGAAGTCCTCGCCGCTGGGAGCCGACACGCCGAAGATCTCGAGCAGCGTGGGCACCAGATCGATGGCGCTGCGGCGCGCCGTGACCTTCGCGGGCGCTGCGCCCGGCACGTAGACCAGCAGCGGCACGCGCACCAATTCCTCCCACAGCTCGAAGCCGTGGCGGATCAGCCCGTGCTCGCCGAAGGCCTCGCCGTGATCGCTCGTCACGATGACCAGCGTTCGCGCGGCCTGGGGGCTGCTCTCCAAGGCCGTGAGCACCCGGCCCAGCTGCGCGTCGACGAACGCGATCTCGCCGTCGTAGCGCTCGCGCGACTCCGAGCCGAAGTCGAACTCGGCGTGCTTGACGTACTCGGCGTGCGGATCGACCCAGTGGGCCCAGAGCAAGAAGGAGCGCGGCTCGTCGCGCAGCGCTTCGAGCGCGGCCACGGTGCGATCGCCCACGGCCGCGCCCGTCGACGAGCCATCGGCATCGACCGAGATGACCCGCGGCGCGGCCGACTTGTCGAGAGTGTCCCAGCCGCGCTCGAAGCCGTAACCCTTCAGGAAGAAGTACCAGTAGCCCTGCACCGAGGCCGTGTGCACGCCGGCCTTCTGCAGACGCTCCTGAACGAAGGGCACGCTCGGAGCAAAGCGGTCGAAGTGATCCCAATTGCGGTCGGTCTCCGACGGGTAGCGACCGATCATCGCCGGGCCCAGGCTCTTCGAGGTGTAGGAGGCCAGCGAGTAGGCGCGGTCGAAGATGGTCGACTTGGCGGCCAGGCGATCCAGGTTCGGCGAGAGGCGCGGCGCGGCGCCACCACGCGTGTAGCCGAGCTCGGCGCGCATGGTGTCGACGGTGAGCAGGATCACGTTGGGGTGCTCGGGCAGCTTCGCTCGGCCAATCGCGGCAGAGCCAGCGGCAGAGCCAGCTGCGGAGCCAGCTGCTGGCGAGCTTCCGGCTGCCCCCGACGTCCCGGGTGAAGTGTCTGCGGTCGCCGGCTTCGCGACGGCGTCGGCGCCACTACAGTCCTGATCGATGCCGTCGCCGGGTCGATCCCACGCGCCAGGTCGCACCTCGGCGTTCCGATCGTCGCAGTCGCCGCCACCGAAAGCGCGCGGGCTACCATCGCGATCGCGATCGGTCAGGCCCTGCGCGGCCACGAACAAGCGGCCGCTGGTGGTCGGACTGCGTTCGAAGCGCACGGCCGTGGCGCTGGAGGCGCCCCACGCAGCCGCAGCGCCCGCCGCCACCGACAAGGCCAAACCAGCCAAGGTGAACCACGCGCGCTTGCCGAAGCCGAAGCGAGCGCCCAGCCAGGCACATCCGTAGCCGAGCGCCACGGCCACCAGCGCCGCGACCGCCGGCTCCAAGACCAGCTCGTCACGCCGCAAAACGCCGAACAGAGCGAACGGCCCGCCGGTTCCGCTCGGCGTCCCGAGCTTCACCAGCAGCGCCACGACCGC
>DATIDO010000599.1:0-2114 GCA_035456245.1 Polyangiaceae bacterium | reverse complement strand
GCCAGCTCGAGTACTGGTCGTCGGGGATGACTGGGGAGTGGAGGGTGGTGCCCTTGCTGCCCGTGGTGCCGTCCGAATTCACGGTGGTGGCGTCGCTGCTGCCGATGCCCATGCGGAAAGGCGCGCGGAAGTAGCCGGAGTACGTCATCTGCCAGGTGCCGACCTCGGAGTCGGGTCCACCGATGGTGCGACCGACGTGGGGGCGAGCTGCAGGAGCGGCCTCGGCGGCCGGCGGGGGAGGCGTGGCAGCCGTCGTGGCGACGGCAGGTGCAGCCGTCGTCGAAGCCGAAGCGCTGGCGCCGGCAGTCGCGGGCTCAGCGGGAGCGGCAGCGGGTTCGGCTGCAGCGGGATCCTCCTCGAGGACGACCTGCGCGAATGCAGATGCCGGGAGGAGCACGGTGATGAATGCAAGTGAACTAGTGAGACGGCGCATAGGATCTTCCAGTGAGTCGGGAAGCGCTACCACGTTTCAGCCGCAATTGAATAGGCCTGCGACCGCAAGCTGTGGCCCGCACGAACTATTTATCACGTTCCGCTTGCGCTGGAAGGCCATTCTTCACAATTATTTTCGGATGGTTGCGTGAGATTTTCAACAGCGCGCGGGTGACGGTGGAAGCGATGTTAAACCTGTTTCCATTCCCGTTTTCATACCCTCCAACCCCCCATTTGGGCGCCCAAGATGGAGTCTGGTGTGCGCAACTTACCGTGGAACACCTACGCTCATCCGAGGTGGGCCGCGTTGAGTTCACCCACGGTCGATGAGGGCTGGACCACCTCGGCTGGGGTTCGGGCCGAACCGTCGGTCGATGTGCGGTCTGGCTGCCGCAGCGGCCCGGCATGTGGCATCGTCAGGTGACTCATGTGCCGGCTCTTCGGCTTTCGCAGCGTGATCCCCAGCCAGGTCCATCGCTCCCTGGTCGCGGCCGACAACGCACTCGGCGTGCAGAGCAACAAGCACCCCGACGGTTGGGGCGTCGCGTTCTACGTGGATGGCGTTCCTCACGTGACGCGCAGCCCGATGACGGCCTTGGGTGACGCGCTCTTTCATCGACTCAGCGGCTTGGTTGCGTCGCAGACGGTGCTCGCTCACGTGCGCCAGGCGACGCAGGGCAAGAACGACGTACTGAACTGCCATCCATTCCAGTACGGTCGCTGGGTGGGCGCGCACAACGGCGACGTGCCGAACCTGAGCAGCCGCCGAGAGGCCCTGTTGGCCGAGATCGCCCCGCACTTGCGCCGTTTCGTGCTGGGCGAGACCGACAGCGAGCTGATCTTCTTCATGGTGCTCACGCGCCTCGAAGCCAGCGCGCCCTTGCACGCTCGGCGGAGTTTGGCCGAGCTGGTTGCAGCGCTGCGCGCAACCGTGACGCGCGTGCGCGAATTGTGTGACGACGAAGCGAACCGAGCGCTGCTCACGCTCCTGATCACCGACGGGGAGAGTCTGGTGGCGGTGCAGGGGGGCAAGCCGCTCTTCTACTCGACGCACAAGAATCGCTGCGCCGATCGGGACGTGTGCCCGAGCCTGTCCGAAGTCTGCGAGGCGCCGTCACGGACGGGCTACGTGAACCACCTGATCGTCTCGAGCGAGCGGCTGCAGGGTGAGAACGTCTGGATGGAGCTGGGCGAGGGTGAAATCCTCGGTGTTGATTCGACGTTGCGCGTGATGCTGGGCAGCGTCAGTCACCCTTCGCTGCCCGTACTCTGCGCCGCAGGCTGAAGGGCGGCTGCGAGCGGGCGCTCGCGAGCCGCCGATGGCGATCAGCCAACCGCGATTCAGCCTACGACCAGGCGCAGCTGCGGTGCCACGGAGTAGGCAGCCAGGTGGCCGCTCTCTTCGGCGATGTAGACGTTGCAGCTGTCGTCGACGCGGAGCAGATCCGGGATCAAATCGCAGGGAACCGAACCGATCAGCTCGCCATCGCGAGGGCGCAGCACCTGCACCTGATGCTGGGGCACGAACAGCGCGCCGTTCGAGAGGACCGGCTCCAAGCGGCGAGGCTGGTCGGCCTCGACCTGGTGCGAGAAGACGTGGTTGTAGCGGACGGTGCCCGAGTTCGCGTCGAGGCAGAGCAGGGTGCCCGAGGCGCTGTTGCAGACGAGCGAGTCCTCGAGCG
>DATIDO010000598.1:0-2073 GCA_035456245.1 Polyangiaceae bacterium | reverse complement strand
GCTCCAGTTCGTCGCCGCCGAAACGCGGGGAGCCCAACTGGCCTTCCTGGGAAACGGCTCGGGGGGGCGCGTCACCGGCTTCCAAGGAGCACTGGGCGTGAACTCGGCAGGCGAACTCCGCGGTCTGCAGCTGGCCGCGGTGAACCACGTGCGCGACGGGAGCGAGGGCCTGCAGGCGGGCTTCGTCAACTACGCGGGGGGGCCGCTCGAAGGCATTCAGGGCGGCCTGTTCAACTACGCCGGAGAAAAGGTCGAAGGAGCCCAGCTCGGCCCCAGCGTGAATTTCGCGGCGGACGTGACGGGCGCCCAAGTCGGCTTCGTCAACGTGGCCCAGCGCGTCGAGGGAGTTCAGCTCGGGCTCATCAACGTGGCGGACGAAGTGCACGGCGTCCCCATCGGCTTGGTCAGCGTCACCAAGGAAGGCGGCGTCCACCCGCTCGTTTGGTACAGCAACATCACGCCGCTGAACGCCGCGGTGAAGTTCGCGACCAAGTACACCTACTCGTTCATCAACGCATCGTGGGACGTCGACGCCTCACTCGTCGGTCCGGGTGGAGGCCTCGGCGCAACCATCCCCGCCTTCGCGCCGCGCCTGTTCGTCGATATCGACGTGGGCGCCACTTACCTGTTCCGCGACAGCGGTCCTGCCGACGACGGCCGAACGCTCGCCCGGCTGCGCGGCATGCTGCGCTATCAGTTCTTGCCCCACCTCAGCGTGTTCGCCGGTGGAGGCTACACCGGCCAGATCGATCGGCCGCACGATGCTTCGGGGGCCATCACGGGCGACTACTACTACCGCAGCTTGGGCGAATTCGTGGCCGGCGTCGGCCTCTGATCGAGGAGAGCGCACGTGTGGTACCACTCCAGCCGCTTGGCAGAGCAGCTGCTCGACACCACCGACGCGGGCGCAGAAGACGCCTTCACTCGGGCGCTGGCCGATGGCGAGCCGAGCGCGCTGCGCGTCGCCTTCCGTCAACACCACGAGGTCGTCCGCGCCTTCGCGCGTCGCCTGCTCGGATCCGACGCCGACGCCGAAGAGCTGGTGCAGGACACCTTCCTCGCCCTACCCGTCGCGCTGCGCCGCTTTCGTGGCGATTGCTCGCTGCGCACCTTCATCCTGTCCATCGCTGCTCAACGTTCGCGCAATGCGCTCCGCTCCCGTCGGCGCCGCACACAGGCCATGAAGCGCCTCGAGTTTCAGCCACCGCCGCCGCTCGAGCCACTCCCCGACGACACCTTGGCGCAGCGTCATTTGGCCGAGCGCCTGCAACGGGCGCTCGAATGCCTGAGTCACGATCAGAGGCTCGCCTTCGTACTCACCGAGATCGAGGAGCGAAGCTCCCACGAGGTGTCACGAATTCTCGGCGCCCCCGCCTCGACCCTGCGTGCGCGTGTCAGCGCCGCCAAAGAAAAGCTCCGCCGCGAGCTGGCCCGAGAGGAGGAGCGCTCATGAGCGACGACCTGCTCCTCCGAGCCACCCGCGCGCTGCGCGAACAGCGCGACGGGACGATCGACGACGCTCGCGCGGCCGAAGACCGACTCATCGCCCGGCTCCCTCGAACCCGCCGAATCCGGCCCACCTCGCCCTGGGGGCTCTCGATGGCCGCCCTGCTGATCGGCTCGACCGTGTGGGCCACGGCCGGTGCCCCGCTGCCCAGCTGGCTCGACGGCTCGTCATCGGACGTACCCCCTGCCGCACCACCGACCCCTCCGTCAGCCGCTGAGCAGGCCTCGCCAGGCAAAGAGCGCGATTCGTCCCGACCCGGAGACCCAGCGCCCACGGAGCCCCTGCCACCAGCCGCCTCCCCCACGCTGCCTGCCAAGTCGCCCGAGCCCCGCCCGCTGGCGCGAGCCGATGGGCACGAGCCGAGCAATCCGAACGAGCCGACCGCTCTCCGCCCGAACGAGCCGAGCAATCCGAACGAGCCGACCGAGCCACCCGCACCCGAGGCCAGCGAATCGTCGTCGCAAAAGGCCGCCCTCGACCTCTACCAAAAGGCTCACGAGCTCCATTTCGTCGCGCGCGACTACGCCCGCGCGCTGGCCGCCTGGGATCGCTATCTGCAGTTGGCC
>DATIDO010000597.1:0-8117 GCA_035456245.1 Polyangiaceae bacterium | reverse complement strand
GACCAGCTCCTCGCCATCCACGCCGTAATGGTTCAGCGCGATCTGGACATCGCTGTCGACCGCCTCGAGCAGTGCCAGGAAGAAGTGATCCACACTGACTTCGTCGTGACCGGCGGAGACGCAGGTTGCAGCCGCAGTCTCCAAGGCACGGGTGCAGAATGGAGAGAGTCGCTGGAGAAGGGAGCGCGGCTGGACAACGAGCATGGTGGTGTGATGCGGGATGCTACAGAAAGACTCGGGGGCAATTGTTCCCCGACCCCGCAGCCGCGAGCAAGATTCCCGATTCTCCGACGCCACTTAGCGAGGTGCCGGATGACTCCAGGCACCCAATATGCCCCCTCACACACGAACTCCTGGGTTTCCCTGGGGCAAACGAGACCGACGAGGATGCTCAGTTGCCGTTTGGAATCGCAGGCGGCGAGGGTCCAGCGACGATATCGCTGGAATCCCCCGCGGGCTTCAGCTTGCCCAGCACCTCGAGCGCCAAGCCACAGCTGTTGGCTTGGCGGGTGCGGCCGGCCTGGCTGGCCTCGTCTTGGGCGATGCGCTGGGGCCCCACGTCGCGCAGCTGGCCGCTTGCCTCCCCGCTCACGCGGGCCAACAGCTTGCCGCTCGGTAGCTCCCAGATGCCCACGCGCGCCGGGTGGGCCACCCGCTCGATGCGCTCCTCTGGCGTCTCGTCGGTGTTCGGGATGGCCTTCGGCAGGCCAGCGGCTGGATCGTCGTCCAGCACGAGGACGAAGTACTTGGCGCGCTGGTAGACGTCGATGGCGACGGGGATGTCGACGCGTGTCACCGAGTCGAGCCCACGCTCGTAGGCGACCAGCGCCAGATCGGCGCCAGCGTTCTTCACCTCGCTCAGCCACTCCTCCGACAGCACGGCCACGGCGCGGTACAGCAAGCGCATGTTGAACGGCGAATGAGGCCGCTGACACACGCCGTACTCGCTGCACAGCTCGCCCGGCTGACACTCGATGCTCTCCTTGCAGGCGCTGCCCACGGTGGGCGGCGCGGCGCGCAGATCGCGCATCAGGCAGGAGGTGAAGCCGTCGCGCACCTGACGTCCGGCCGCAGCGCGCACCAGCTTGGGGTCGCTCGACTCGGCCGTACGCATACGCAAGTAGAGGCCCGGCTGACCGAACAGCTTGGCGAAGTCGACGCCCGCGGTGACCTCGTCCTTCGCGCTCGGCTTGGCCAACGCGGCCAGGCCCTTCTCGACCGCCGCTTGCATGGGCAAGAGGCGCGGCCCCATCGTCTGGGCGACGGCGCGCTGCTTGGCCAAGAGCGCTGCACGCTGCTTCTCGAGCAGGCCAGCCTGGTGGCGGTAGTAGGCGATGCCGCCCAGCACCAGGAAGAGCAGACCCGCCAGGAACAACTTGGGCGGGATGGCGCCCACCGTCGATTTGCCGGAGGTGATCTGGCGGTAGCGATTGGCGCGCGATTCGTTCAGCGACGAGAGTCCGGGGCGTTTTGCTTCCACCATGGTCGGGCCGGGTCTACCCCTGCCTCGGGCAGGTACCCAAGAGGAATCGACACCGGCCCGGCCGAGAAGTTGCGCGACGGGCTCAACGAACCGAGAAAATTCGCTCGCTACCGCCGGGCGGCGTCACCCACACCTGCAGCGCGATGTGGTAGCGCGGGCCCTGGAAGTACTCGAGCACCAGCTCGTGGTCGCCGGCCGAGAGTTCGATGTTACCCGACACCGACGCCGGCGCGTGCTGACCGTCGTTGAGCACCACGGGCTTGCCGTCGATGCGCAGCTTGGTGCCGTCGTCGCTGTTGATGCGGAACTTGTAGGTGCCGCCCTCGGAGACATTGAACATGCCCGTGTAGACGATGGCGAACCACTCGAACTGGTCGGGGATGCCGGGGAAGCCGTCCTGGAACGAGCGCGTGGGAATGTCCCATTCGCACGCATAGAGACGCGACTTCACGTCGTAGGGCGAGTAGTCGGTCGGCAGCTTGGGGCTGTTGGGCTCGATGAACATCACGTTACCCTCGAAGCAACCCCACACGGGCTTTTCGTAGCCGAACACGTTGCCGGGAGGCGTCGCTGGCGGATCGGCGATCACGACGGGCTCGCTGGGCGCAGGCTCGGTCGGAGCGGGCTCGCTGGGCGCAGGCTCCACGGGTGCCGGCTCCTCCAGTTGCTCGTCGACCTCCTCGATGTCGCCGGTCGTCTCCTCGACCACCTCCTGAGCCTCGTCGCAGTTGTTCTGCTCCTGCTCGACGGTGGTCTGGGTGTCCTTCTCGTCCTTCTTGGTCTGCGTGACCTCTTCGGCCGCTTTGTCACGCTCGGTCTGCGCCGTGGCGGCCTTCTTCTTGGCCTTGGCCTCGTCCTGCTTGGCCTTGTCGACCTTGGTGCTCGCGCTGGTCACGCGGGTGGCCGCCTTCTTCTGTTTGGCCCCGAACGAGAAGTCGATGCTGATGCTGCCCTTGGCGCTCGCCTCCAGCTTCGCCTGGTCCGAGCGAGCGATCTTCAGCTCGGCCTCGGCCTTGGCGCGAACCTTGGCCTTGGCCTTCAGTTCGACGTGCGCCTGATCGAGCGCGCGCTTCTTGGTGGTGAGCTTGGTCTCCGCCGCTGCGCGCGCCTTGGTCTTCACCTTCAGCTGGGCCTGGGCGGCCGCCTTGGCCTTCTTGCTGGCTTCCAGGTGGGCCTTGGCTTTGGCCTGGGTCTCCACGAGGCCCTGCTTGCGCAGGCTGAGTTCTGCACGAGTGCTGCCGCGGAAGCGCGCCTCGCTGCTCTTCTTCACCTGGATGGTGGTGCCGGACTTCCAGGTCGACGCTCGCCCCACGCGAGCCCCTGCCTTGGCAGTCGCGCTCGTCGACGCGCTCGCCTTGGCCGTCGCGCTGGCCGTGCCGCTGGCGGTGCTACTGGCCGTTCCGGCAGCCTGGGAGGACGCAGCCACCGCGACGACCAGAGCGGCAGCGAGGACGGGGGCCTGCGGATGGCGACGGAGAGTCGAGGCGGTTCGACGGACGGATCGGAGAAGCATGGTGGTGCTACGACCCTAGGAGGCGATTCCTACCGAGTCACTGCGTCGAATGTTCGAAATGTTTCGACCGGTTCGCTGGCCGAACGACGCGCACCTGCCCGATTGGCTCGGGCGCCCCGCGCCCACAACCTTCGACGCTCGGCATCCCCGCCTGCCCTGCACTGCCGCCTGCCCTGCACTGCCGCCTGCCCTGCCGCCGGCTCCGCAGCAGCGACAAAAGCAAAACGCCGCCCCTTGCGGGACGGCGTTCGCCTTCTGGGTCGAAGAGCGCTTACTCGCCCTTGCCCATCTTGCCGACCATGAAGCTCACCGCCGGGTAACCCGCGTAGGCAGCCGTCATGAACACGCTCTTCACCACGAGGGCCTGAACGCGACGGTCGACCTGCAGGATCACGTTACCGGGGAACTCCTGACCGGGCTTGAGCTGCTTCCACAGCTCACGCTTGGCCTTCAGCACTGCGTCCAGCTCGTCGATCTTACCGGGACGGTTCGAGTCGAGGATGGCGCGCACGCTGCCTGCCGGGATGCCGTCCACCAGCACCTGAGTACCGGTCACGGCGACCACCGGGGCCTCCATCATCGGTACGGCGTTGGAGGCGTTCGGCAGCTTCACGTTCTTGTCGATCGGCAGCTCACCCGAGGCCGAGAAGCTGGCCAGGAGGAAGAGCACGATGCAGAGCAAGAAGTCGATGAAGGGGATCAGCGGGATCTCCTGGTTCATGGCGCGACCGCCGCCGCCCGCCGCCTTCTTGGCGACGAACTCGAGCGGCACGTGCATCATGAGCCGCTTGCCCGCGACCTGAATCGGCTGATGAAAACGACTGAGTGCCTTGTTTCCAGACATGTTCTTGGTTCCTTCGTTCCGTCAGTCCAGCTCAGTCAGCTGCGAAGGTCACCGAGAAGGCAGGAACCTTCTCGCCCGCACCACCGGCCGGCGCGAAGTCGCGCTGGGGGGTGTAGATCGCGTCCAGGACGGCGATCACGTGCTTGAACTCCGTCGAGTTGTCCGTGTGCAGCACGGCCCGGTCGAACTTCTTGTCAGAACCAGCACGGTGGGAGCCGTTGGCCTTCCACTCGTCCTCGATCTTCTTGGCAAGGTCGGGATAGGTGACGTCGTCACCGACCATCACCTCTTTGCGGTTGACGTCGGACTGGATCACCACCGTCGACCCTTCTCGCCAGATGAGCTGGAACTTGCGCTCGCCCTTCATCTCGACGTGGAGCTCCTTCTCCTTCTCGATCTTGTCCTGCTCGGTCTCCTTGGGGGGACCGGGGACCTTCGCGTCGGCCTCGATGCGCGCCATCTGGGACCACACGGCGGTCACCAGCAGGAACATCACCAGGCAGAGCAGGAAGTCGATGAAGGGAATGAGCGGAATTTCGTGGTTAGCGGCGCGTTTTCCGCCGTGTCCACCTACGTCAATACCGGCCATCTTCTAGATCCTCGTGTTCGTGAGAAATGGAGTGCTCGAGTGAACTCGCGCCCGAAGGCAGCTGCTCGAAGGGTAGGACAACGGGCCCAGCCGCATGTTCCCGAGAGAGTCGAACTCTACTCGGGGCCGACTGGGCCCCTTGGCCGCTCCAACAATCAGGCAGCCTGCTCGATGCCGTCGAGGTTCACCTTCTGGCGGTTGGCGACGACGAGGTTGAGCACGCGAACGCTCGCCTCGTTGATGTCGTCTTCCACGCCCTGGGTCTTGCCGTTCAAGAAGGCGAAACCGATCAGGCAGGTAATGGCCGAGAGGAGGCCCCAAGCGGTGCAGTTCATGGCCTCGGAGATACCTTCGGCGAGGATTCGAGCCTTCTGGCTCGGGTCGACCGACTCACCAGCCACCGAACCGAACGCCTTGATCAGACCAACGATGGTGCCGAAGAGGCCACAGAGCATCGCGAGGTTGGCGAACAGAGCGAGGAAGCCCGTGCGCTTGTTGATCTTCGGCATCTCGATCAGAGCCTGCTCGTCCATGGCAGCCTGAACCTCCTCATCGGGACGGTTCACCTTCACCAGGCCGGCCTGCACGATGCGAGCCAGGGGGGCGTTGGCAGCCGAGCAGAGCTTGACGGCCTTGGCGACGTCACCGGCGAGGATGCACTTCTGCATCGTCGACAGGAACACGTCCTTGTTCACCGAAGAGCCGAACAGATAGACGGTACGCTCGACGATCACGGCCACGCCGGCGATCAGCCAAAACGTGATGAGGTGCATCGCCCATCCGCCCATTTCGTAATGGTGCCAAGCATCTGACATTGTCTTTATCCTCTTGAGTGGTGTGCTGGGTGCGGGGTGAGTGCCTCAGGGTGGGCTACGCCCGTTTTCCCCTCGGTTAGCTGCCGGTGGTGTCGAACCGCGGAGGGGACCACACCTGACAAGTTGCCGCAATTGTTGGAGAAATCTCCAAATCTGCGCCTCGCGGCGGATTTGGACCGTGCAATCTTGCTGAAATTACGGTGCCGCCGTCAAGAGGCGAGGCGAGAATCTATGCAGTTCGGCGGACGCGGAAAAAATCCACTCTGCGTCGCCTGATTCAACCGCTTCCGGCCGACCATTCGAGTCCATCCTGTGTCCGGTTCGAGGGCGGCCCCCTCCCCTGGCGCGGGTCCGACCCTTCGAGTGACCCCTACGGGGCGGCATTCGCGGGGTCGGGGTGCCGCGCGGAGACCAGGGCGGCACATGGGACGCGCTGCAACCATCCGCCAACCGGTCACTTTTCGTCACGCAGCGCCCGTTGCTTGGAGTGAACGCCCACCGATATAGTCGAGCCGAGTCGCGGGTGGTCCAGGGAGTGGGTCGGGTCGGGTTGGTTCGCCATGCGGCGGCCGTCGACGCACCACGGGGCATGACCACGGCTCGCCAGAAAGGACAACGAGAATGCAGCTTCTGCTTCAGGCAGCCAGTGGTTCGAGCCAGCTCGTCGCAGCTTTCAAGCACAACCCGACCTTCATGGTCCTCAACTTGTGCACCTCGGCCATCGTGCTGACCGTCGTGGTCGAGCGGTTCATCTTCCAGCTCACCCGTTACCGCGTGAACTCCAAGGAGTTTTTCGCCCAGGTGAAGAAGCTGGTCCAAGCCGGCAACATCGACCGCGCCGTGAAGCTCTGTGAAGCCGGCGACTACCCCGTGCTGTCGCTGGTGAAATCCGGTCTCACCCAAGCGAACAAGTCGGAAGAGGACATCGACGCCGCGCTGAGCGAGCGCCTCTCCGAGCTGAAGCCCGACGTGGAGAAGCGCATCGGAGCCCTCTGGTCGCTCGCCAACATCGCCACGCTGATCGGTCTGCTCGGCACCGTGTCCGGTCTGATCGCCACCTTCGCCGCCATCGCGCGCCCCGATCTCTCGCAGGCGGACAAGCAGAGCCTACTGGCCAACGGTATCGCCGAAGCCATGTACAACACCGCGCTCGGTCTGGGCATCGCGGTGTTCTGCATGATTACGCACATCATCCTGCACACGCGCGCCAAGGGCATCCAGCACGACTTGGAGAGCGTGATGGAGCGCACCTTCAACCTGCTCACCATCCAGAAGCCGCACGCCTGATCCGCCCGCTCTCTCGGTAGGACCCATGGCAATCAGCGTAGCCCAACGCAGCAAGATCCGGCGGCTCAGCCAGCCGAAGGAGCTGTCGCCCGACGAGGAAGGCGGCGAGCTGAACATCGTGCCGTTCCTCGACATCGTGGTGAACATCCTCATCTTCGTGCTGGCCACCGTGGCCGTCACGTTCACCTCGACCATCGAGACCACGCCTCCCGCGCGAGGCTCCGGCGTGCGCGCCTCGGCCCCGACCGACGCGCTCAACCTGACGGTGCTGATCGTCAACGATGGCTTCTCGCTGAAGGCCACCGCCGGCCAAGTGGCCCCCGGCTGCGCCGGTATCGGCGCGGGCGTGTCGATCCCCAAGAAGGGCAACCAGTACGACTTCGCCGGGCTCACCCAGTGCGCGGCCCGCCTCAAGGCCTCCAACGCGGCCTACGCGGACGAGACGCAGGTGGGCATCAGCGCCAACAACGGCACGGAGTACCAGTTGATCATTCAGGTGATCGACGCCCTGCGTAAGGCGCCCGACGGCAAGCAGGACCTCTTCCCGGACGTCAACTTCAAGGTGGCGCTGTGAGCGATTCGACCCCCAAGAAGGCCTCGGTCGTCCAGTACAAGGCCGCCCTGCGCCGCGCGATTCGCAAGAACGCTCACGAGCCGGAGGTGAACTTCCTCAACATCACCGCGATGCTCGACATCATGACGATCATCCTGGTCTTCTTGTTGAAGAGCCTGGGTGAGTCGACCACTTCGGTGCCGCAGAGCGACGACATGCAGCTGCCCACCTCGGTGCTCAAGAGCGAGCCTTCCCAGGATGGCGTGATCGTCACCGTCTCCAAGACGCAGATCTTGGTCGGCGACAACAAGGTGCTGGACCTGCCGAGCCGTGAGTCGATGACCCAGACCGGCGTCGGCGCCAGCAACAAGCGCAGCGGTCCCAACGACCTCTACATCGTTCCCCTCGGCAACGCGCTGCAGTCGGCGCGACAGACCGACAAGCTGATCCGCCAGAAGCGCGGCCTCGATCCGAGCAGCTCCGAGGCGGTCATCATCGCCGACAAGACGACCCCGTTCCGCTTGGTGGTCGAGGTGCTGTTCACACTCGGGCAGAGCGAATTCGGCAAGTATCACCTGATGGTGATCCAGTCCCGCAACTGACCGGCCCCGACTCTGCCAGCTGGCTGGAATTTTCTCCGCCGGTCCGAGGTTGGCCCCGGAGGGCGGGACTTGCTCGAGCGGACCCCCTCGGCTAGCTTCCCAGGCGAGCACGGGCCTTCGCCTGGACGTGCTTCCTGCCCTCCGTCGCTTCGACGTGCAGGGGCGCCTCCAGTCGGCCGAACCGGTCGCGTGAGGGCACCAGGGACTTCGGCGTCACGCACGGCTTGTGAGCCTCCCTCCGCTCCTTCTCGGTCTCTATCTCTTGCTGCTGCTCCTGGCATTGGGCGGCGGTGCGCTGCTCGGCCAGGCTCGGCCTCTCGGCACCGACGGCCGTCGCATTGCCGAAGCAGCCGAGCGCGCTGCCTGGGGCCTCGGCGCTCTGCCGCTCCGCGTCACGCTCGGACTCACCGTCTTCGCCTCGCTGGCTGCGG
>DATIDO010000596.1:0-3350 GCA_035456245.1 Polyangiaceae bacterium | reverse complement strand
AAGCGCCGCAAACGCCTACGGCAGCCGACCGGCGTCCGCGGTGACCCGCCGCAAGCGCCTCGCCAGAGCAGCCGTGAGCTGACCACGAGCCAGCCCCCACTTCCACTGCCCACCCGCGACCCCCGGCATGTTCATCCGCGCCTCCGAGCCCAGGCCGAGCACGTCCTGGGCCTGGAGCATGCAGAGCCTCGGCTTCGACGACAGCGCCAGCTCCATCAGCCCCCACCACGGCTCGCGCCCATTCACGCCCTCCGCGCGCACCAGCTCGACCGACTCGGGCGGCAGCGACTCGTACCAGCCGCGCAGGGTGTCGTTGTCGTGGGTGCCGGTGTAGAGGACCGACCCTGCGCGGTAGCGCTCGGGGCGGTGGACGCTCTCGAGCTCGTGGGGGTTGAAGCCGAACTGCAGCACGACCATGCCCGGCAGGCCGAGGGACTCGCGCAGGCGCGTGACGGCCGGCGTGATGACCCCGAGGTCCTCGGCGATCACCGGCAGCCGGCCGAGCTCGCCCAGAGCGGCGTCGAACGGGGCGCGCCCCGGGCCCCGCGCCCAGCGCCCGCCCGAGGCGTCGCGCGCCCCGGCCGGGACGGCCCAGTAGGCGCAGAAGGCCCGGAAGTGGTCGATGCGGGCGAGGTCGAAGAGCTGGAAGGTGCGCCGCAGGCGCTCGACCCACCAGCGGTAGTGCCGGTTGCACAGCGCGCCCCAGTCGTAGATCGGGTTGCCCCAGAGCTGGCCCTTGGCGGTGAAGGCGTCGGGCGGCACGCCGGCCACGATGTCGTCGCGGAAGAGCTCGGGATGGTGCACGTGGTCGGCGCTTCGGGGGGCGACGTAGATGGGCACGTCGCCGATCAGGCGCACGCCGCGCTCGTGCGCGTAAACGCGAAGTGCAGTCCACTCGCGGTCGAAGCGGACCTGGTCGTTGAGCGCCCGCGTGCCGCCGGCGAAGGCCGCCCAGTCGTCGATCCAGAAGCCGTGGCGCTCGCGGAAGGCGTCGCGCTCGGCCGCCGAGACGGGGGCGTCGGGATCGGCCAGGAACCCGCGCCACGCAGCGAAAGCCGAGGCCGCCTTGTACGGCGAGCCCTCGCGATTGGGCGGTCCAAGCGGCAGCATCTGCCACCACGACTGGCCGGCCGCGGCGAGCCAGTCGACGAACTCGAACGCGGGTGCGCCAAGCTTCCCGCCCGGCAGCGCCGTGAGGTGCAGTTGGATACCGCTGGTTCGTGGAAGTCGCATGTGGGAAAGAGGGGTGGACGTGCCCGCCCGCGCCAAGGCCAAATCGCCTAGCCGCATCCGGATCGCGTACCCGTTGCCGACCGTCGACTGCGGTCGATGGCCAGTCAAGCGCACCGTGGCCGACACGGTGCAGGTGTCGGCGGACATCTTCCGCGACGGCCACGAGGTGCTGCGCGCGGTCGTGCGCTGGCGCGAGGCGGGGGAGAGGCGCTGGCGCGAGTCGCCGCTGACCCCGGTCGACGCCCATCACAACGGCGTGCGCTGGGAGGGCTCGTTCACCGTCGAGAAGCCCGGCCGCACGCAGTGGAACATCCAGGCGTGGGTCGACCTCTTCGCCGGCTGGCGCGACGAGCTGGCGCGCAAGGTCGAGTTCGGCCAGCCCGACCTCAGCGGCGAGCTCAGCGAGGGCGCGGTCCTGCTGCGCGCCGCGGCCGAGCGCGCCAAGGGAGAGGACAAGCGCCGGCTGACCGCGGCCACCGAGGCGATCGCCACCGACCCCCACGCGGCCCTCGACCCCGCGCTGCTCGAGGTCGTCGAGTCCGTCCAGGAGCGCACCGAGGCCACCGAGCTGCCCGAGCACCTCGAGATCGACGTCGACCGCACGCTGGCCCGCTTCGGCTCCTGGTACGAGCTCTTCCCGCGCTCGTGGGGCGGCTTCCGCGGCGTCCAGGAGCAGGTCCCCAAGCTCGCCGAGCTCGGCTTCGACGTGCTCTACATGCCGCCGATCCACCCGATCGGCCACACGAACCGCAAGGGCCGCAACAACACGCTCACGCCGGAGCCCGGCGATCCCGGCAGCCCGTACGCGATCGGCGACGAGGCCGGCGGTCACGACGCCATCCACCCCGAGCTGGGCAGCGAGGCGGACTTCGACGCCCTCGTCGCGACGGCCCGCGAGCACGGCCTCGACGTCGCCCTGGACTTCGCGATCCAGTGCTCGCCCGACCACCCGTGGCTCAAGGAGCACCCGGAGTGGTTCTACCGCCGGCCCGACGGCACCCTGAAGTACGCCGAGAACCCGCCCAAGAAGTACCAGGACATCTACAACGTCAACTTCGGCTCCGAGGACTGGCGGGCGCTGTGGGACGCGTTGCTGGGCGTCGTGCGCCACTGGGTCGACCGCGGGGTGAAGGTCTTCCGCGTCGACAACCCGCACACCAAGCCCTTTGCCTTCTGGGAGTGGCTCATCAAGGAGATCCGGGCGGCGGACCCCGACGTGATCTTCCTGGCCGAGGCCTTCACGCGCCGCTCGGTCATGCGCGAGCTGGCCAAGATCGGCTTCACCCAGAGCTACACCTACTTCACCTGGAAGAACTACCGCTGGGAGCTCGCCGAGTACGTCAACGAGCTCGCCCACGGCCCCGAGCGCGAGTACTTCCGCCCCAACTTCTTCCTCACCACGCCCGACATCCTCACCGACTACCTGGCCGACGGCGGCCCCGCGGCGTTCCCGATCCGCCTCATCCTGGGGGCCACGCTGAGCCCGAGCTACGGCGTCTACTCCGGCTACGAGCACTACGAGCACGTCCAGCGCCCGGGCAGCGAGGAGTTCCTCGACAACGAGAAGTACGAGCTCAAGCAGCGCGCGCTCGACGGCCCGCTGCTGGCGATGATCCAGCGCCTGAACCTCGTGCGCCGCGAGAACCCCGCGCTCCAGCGCCTGGAGAACGTCGCCTTCCTGGACGCCGCCAACGACGCGATCATCGCCTACGCCAAGCGCGAAGGACCCAACGCCATCATCTGCGTGGTGAACCTCGACCCCCACCACGCCCAGGAGGGCCTCGTCCAGGTGCCCTACGACCTCGGCGTGCCGCCCGCCTTCGCCGCCGAAGACCTGCTCGACGGCGAGGCCTACCACTGGCGCGTGGGGGGCAACTACGTGCGCCTGGACCCCGGCGAGCGCGCCGGCCACGTCCTGCGGGTGAACACGACATGACGCCGCCACCGCCCCCGACGTCCTCGGGCCATTGGTTCGAGGCCGATCCCCTCTGGTTCAAGAAGGCCGTCTTCTACGAGATCCACCTGCGCGGGTTCTTCGACGGCAACGCCGACGGCTCGGGCGACTTCCGCGGGCTGACCGAGAAGCTCGACTACCTGCAGTGGCTGGGCATCGACGT
>DATIDO010000595.1:0-4267 GCA_035456245.1 Polyangiaceae bacterium | reverse complement strand
GGCCGAGCTCCCGGAATCACGCGCTGGCCCGAGCGATCGTTGGTCTCGCTCTCCAGCATGCCGAGCGCCGTGAGCCAGTTCACCACCTCGCGCTCGCCGCCTTCGTTGCGGCCGATGCGAGCAGCGTCGTGCCAAGCCTGGCGCATCTCCCGAGCCGAGCCGTAGCGCTCGTCGGGTGAGCGCGAGAGGGCGCGCTCGACCACGGCGCGCAGCCCGAGCGGGACGTTCTGGTTGAAGCGATGCCAGGTGCTGAGATCTGCGTGCGTGGTACGACTGAGCGTCTCCAGCTCGTTCTTGCCCAAGAACAGCGGTCGCAACGTCAGCAGCTCGGCCAGAATGATGCCGACCGAGAACAAATCGCTGCGCGCGTCGACGGCCCCACCCGCAGCTTGCTCGGGTGACATGTAGCCGATCTTGCCCTTCAGCTCGCCGGGCTGGGTCCGTCGGGCCACGACCTCACTGCGAACGATGCCGAAGTCGCCCAATTTCAGCTGGCCGGTGCGCGTGAGCATGACGTTGCCCGGCGACACGTCGCGATGGACGATCGACAGCGGACGCCCGTTGGGGCCGTTTGCGTCGTGAACGAAATCGAGCGCGGCCAAGAGCTGGCTGCCGATGGCCACGATGGCGCGGACGTCGGCGCCCACCGCTTCTCGGGCCGCCTTGCGCAGTACGCGCGCCAGGTTCGGCCCGTCGACGTACTCGAGGGCCATGTAGAGATCGCCGTCCTCGCGACCGTAGTCGTAGACGCGCACCACGTTGGGGTGCTCCAGGCTCTTGGTGATGCGAGCCTCGTCCCAGAACATGTCACAGAACTCACGGTCCCGGGCCAAGGCCGGCAGGATGCGTTTGACCGCAAGGCGACTTCCGTCGGGCGCGCTGGCGACGAACACCTCGGCCATACCTCCAACGCCGAGTCGTTCGCCCAGCTGGAAGGGGCCAATTCTTGGAGCCGTCTCGGCGGGCATTCGGGTCAGCGTAGCGCATCTGCCCGCGAATGTGACGAAAATCCCCGTAGACTCTTCAGTCCTGTTCCACCTAGAGGTATTGCCTGAGCGTACATGTCTGCCTCTTCCTCTTCTTCGCCCCCCCCGTCGCGGCAGGCCAGCTCGGCTTCGCCGTATTCCAGCCAGGATGCGCACGGCAAAGGTCCCGACAAGAACGGAGACGCCGCTGTCTTCCCAGGTCGTTCCGTCGCGGTGACCGGAAGCGCCAGTACCCTCGGCTCCCACCTTGTGGGCCTACTCGAAGATGCCCCGCGCGTTCGCCGCATCATCAGCCTCGACCGTGAAGCCCCGCGCAGCGCCGGCGCCAAGACGCGCCACTTCGATATCGATCTGACGCGCCACGACGTGGAGGAGAGCCTGGCCGAGATCCTCGCGGCCGAAGGTGCGGACACGCTCGTCCACTTGGCCTTCCACGACATCCCCACGCATCGCGCCGACGAGAGCCATTACCTGGAGAGCGTGGGCACGATGCACATCGTGAACGCCTGCCGCCGCACCCAGGTCCACAAGTTCGTGCTGTGGAGCCAGACCTACCTCTACGGGGCCAGCCCCAAGAACCCCTGCTTCCTCGAGGAGCACAAGCCGCTCTGCGCCCCGGTCAGCGAAGCGTTCTTCCGGGACAAGATGCAGGCCGAGCACGACGCGCTGGAGTTCGGTCGCCCGGGCCGCGGCCGTGTGGTCACGATCTTGCGCACCGCGCCCATCGTCGGGCCGCACATCGACAACTTCCTGACCCGCTACTTCAAGCAGTCCTGGGTGCCGACCGTGCTCGGCTTCGATCCGCTCTACCAGTTCCTGCACGAGTCGGACGCCGTGGCCGCGCTCAAGCGCGCCATCGACGCGGACGTCTCGGGTGTCTTCAACATCGCGGGTGACGGCGTGCTGCCGTTGAACAAGGCCATCCGCCTGGTCGGACGGAAGAACCTGCCGCTCACTCGACCCATCGCCCGGCTGTCGATCGGCGCGCGCTGGATCGCTCGTTCCTCCCCCATCCCTCCGTCCTTCCTCGACCACTTGCAATACGCTTGCGTCGGTGACACGGAGCGCGCGAGGCGAGTGCTGGGATTCGTCCCGCTCTACTCGAGCCGCGAAGCGCTGCTCGACTTCGCGTCCACGCAAACGCTGCGTGACGTGCGCCTGCTCTCGGAGACCCCGGCGTGACCAACAAGACGAAGAAGGGCAAGGTCCGCAGCGTCATCCCGAGCCGCGGACCGCGGCGATCCACTCGCGGCGCGGCTGCCCGCCTGCCGAGCGGCGAGGAGCGCCCCACCACGCGCGAGCGCAAGTCGGCAACGGCCGAGGCCGAGCCCACCCCGCGACGCAGTGGCTCACGGCGTGAAGGCGCCAAGCGCCCGCCCGAGCGGACCGCGCCGACACTGGCCAGCTTCCCGCGGCGCCGAGTGGGCGAGCGTCGGGAGGACGAGCCGCGCAACGACGATGCGGCCCCGAGCGACACGACGGCAACGAGCGGCGATACGAACGAGGCTGCAAGCGAGACGACCAGCAGCGTGACCAGTGACGTTGCGCCTCCCAGCGAGCGGACCCCGCGCGTCGCCAGCGAACCTCCGGCGAAGCCCGCGCGCGAAGCCACCGGCCGCTCGCGACGCAGCGAGACGCCCGTGAACGAAGAACCGCGAGCAGCCGTGGTGCCGCTCGCCGCCAACGAGAAAGACGACGTGTCGGAGAACGAAGGCGGCTTGGATCGACCCGAGCCGGATGAAATCGAAGAGCTGCCCGTGGACTCCACCAGCGAGGACATCGGCATGTTGGGTATCGGCTCGCGGGTCTATCCCCCCAACTTCGACTTCGAACTGTTCGAGTCGGATCTGACGACGAATGACTTCGAGCCAGTGGCCGACCCGAGCGTCGAGGCCCGCATCCGCGACATCGAGGCCCGCCTGGATGGGCTGATGGAGGGCGTCGAGTTCTCACCGTCGGTGACCCCGCTCGGTCAGCCGGTGCCCCAGGCCCAGGCCGAAGAGGCTGTCGACGCGGCGCGCGAGCTGCTGGAGAGCGACTACTACCGCCGCCATTTCGGGCGCGCCGCCCTGCGCAAGCAGGAAGGCGGGGTCGACGAGTTCGGCCTGGATCCCGACACCGAGGCACGGCTGCGGCCGCTTCTGGATTTCCTCTACCAGCGCTGGTTCCGCGTCGAGGTGGAGGGCATCGAAAACGTCCCGGCGCGGGGGCGGGCCGTGGTGGTGGCGAATCACTCGGGCGCGCTGCCGTTCGACGGCGCCATGCTGCGTACGGCCATGCGACACGCGCACCCCAAGGCGCGTGATCTGCGCTGGTTGGCGGAGGACTTCAGCTTCTACCTGCCGTTCTTGGGCGTGACCATGAACCGCTTGGGAGCGGTGCGCGCCTGCCAGGAGAACGCCACACGCCTCTTGCTCACCGATCACGCCGTGGCTGTGTTCCCGGAAGGCGCGGAGGGCATCAAGAAGCTCTACCGCTACCGCTACCAGCTCCAGCGCTTCGGTCGTGGCGGCTACGTGCGCCTTTGTTTGAAGACGCAGAGCCCGATCGTGCCCTGCGCCATCATCGGCGCAGAAGAGACGAATCCCATCCTCTACCGCTTCGACAACCTGTCGAAGCTCATCGGCCTCGACTACTTGCCGATCACCCCGACCTTCCCGCTGCTTGGCCCGCTCGGCCTGTTGCCCGCGCCGACCAAGTGGCGGGTCCTGTTCGGTGAGCCCATCTCCGTGGAGGAGTATGGCCCCGGCGCTGCCGACGACTACGTGTTGGTCGGCAGGTTGTCGGAGCGGGTACGAACGGCCATCAACGGGCTGCTCGAGACGGGACTGCGTCGCCGTCGCAGCATCTGGTTTTGAGCAAAAGACGCGGCGGCAATGCGGTCCACGGCGTACTCGTCGTGGACAAGCCCCGCGGCCCGACCAGCCACGACGTGGTCGGTATGCTGCGCCGGCAGTTCGGAACCCGACGAGTCGGCCACGCCGGCACGCTGGATCCGATGGCGACGGGGGTCCTGGTCGCGCTGTTCGGTGAGGCCACCAAGCTCTCGGCCGTGCTCACCCGTGAGACGAAGGAGTACGAGGCGGTCGTCGAGTTCGGCAAGGCGACCGACACCTTGGACGCCGAGGGCCGGCCGACCCGTACCAAGCAGCTGGAGCCCGGCTGGCTCGACCACGCGCAGCTCGCCGAGGCGCTGGAGCGCGAGCTGTTCAGAGAGGTGCAGATCCCCCCAGTGGTCAGCGCCATCCGCATCGGAGGTGAGCGAGCCCACGCGCTGACCC
>DATIDO010000594.1:0-5699 GCA_035456245.1 Polyangiaceae bacterium | reverse complement strand
CTACCCGCCCCTGCCGGGCGCCGTACAAACCACGCTGATTCCGCCTTCGCGCTTGGCCAGCGAGGTACCCGAGGACCTCGACGAGCTGTGCATGGATCTGCTCGATCCCGATCCGACCCGGCGCGCAGGCGTGTCGCAGATCCTCGAGCGTTTGGGCAGCGAGGATCTGGAGACCTCGCCAGGCCGCAGCTCCACCCGACGAACCGAGGATCGCTTCACCGGACGCGAGCGCGAACTGCAACGACTCGAGGCGGCTCGCGTCCAGTCGTTGGACGACAACGAGCCCGTCGTCGCCATCGTCGAAGGACCGAGCGGCATCGGCAAGACTGCGTTCCTCGATCGGTTCCTCGGCTTCCACCCGGGCGCCCTCCGTCTGCGCGGCCAGTGTTCCGAGCACGAGCTGGTCCCCCACAAAGCGCTCGATGGCGCGATGGAAGACCTGGCCGCCTTCTTGGCCGCGCTGGAGCCGGAGGACGTGCTCTCGCTCGTGCCCCCGGAGGATGCACGCGCCTTGGTGCAGCTGTTCCCCGAGCTGCGCACGGTGCGCTTCATCGACCAGCTGATCCCGGAGTCGGCCCTGGGTGATTCCGATCCGCGAAATCTCCTGCACCAGGGTTACACCGCGCTGTCGCACGTGTTGGTGCGTCTGGGTAACACCCAGCAGGTCATCCTGGTCATCGACGACCTGCAGTGGGGAGATCTGGACTCGGCTCGTCTGCTGCTCGAGGCGCTGGGGGGCCAACCACCTCCCCGTCTGCTGCTGGTGCTGGCGTTCCGCTCCGAGGAGTCCAAGACCAGCCCCTGCGTGCAGACGCTGCTCGAGGGCAACCAGAGCCTGACGGATCACCTGCGCTCCCTGCGTATCGTGCTGGAGCCGCTCGACACCCGCGAGGCCCGGACGCTCGTCTCCCGCTTCACCCAGCGCCAGCCGCTGCCGCCGGAGTGGCTCGCGCGCATCCTGGAGCAGGCCGCCGGCTCGCCGCTCCTGGTCACCGAGCTGGTCTCGCACCTCGATCTCGACGACGCCCCCGAGTCCGAACGCGTCGGCACGCCCCCGGTGGCGTCGCTCGCGCGAGTCATCGACGAGCGCGTGAGTGCACTGCTGCCGGCGGAGAAGCTGGCCTTCTCGCTCCTCTGCGCGGCTGGCACGGCGCTCGATACCGAACTACTCGCCGCGCTGAGCGGCCTGGACGGCGACGATCTCGCTCTCCAGCTCGACAGTCGCCGCCTGACCCGCTCACGCCAAGGCGGCCGACGGCTGCAGGTCTTGCACGACGCCATCCGCACGACTCACCTGGCCAGCCTGGGCGACCGCGCCCTCCCCTTGCACGAGATGCTGGCCGACGAGCTGGTCCGCCGCGGCGGCGAGCCGGCTCAGATCGCCCGCCACTACGAGGAGTGCGGCGAGCACGAGCGGGCCTCTTTCTGGGCGGAGCAGGCGGCCTGGGCCGCCAGCCAGTCGCTGGCGCTCACCCAAGCGGTGGAGCTGTACCGCATGGCGCTCCACGGCGAGCCCGCCGGTAGCGAGCGGCACTTCCGGTTGTCCGTTGCGCTCGCTCACGCGCTGGCCGACGCGGGCTACGGCCAGGAAGCGGCGCCCTCCTTCGCCGCGCTGGCCGAACGTTCGTCGCCGGAAGAGGCGATCGCGCTCCGTCAGCGCGCCGCCGCGCAGTGGCTCAGCAGCGGCAACGTCACACAAGGCTGGAACGAAATTCGACGCGTACAGCTCGACGCCGGTCTCTCGTGGCCCGAAGCGCCACGCCAAGCCATCTGGCAGGTGGTGGTGCATCGCGCCCGCACCGCCCTGCGCAACACCGACGTCGAACCCCGTGCCGACGCCGTGGTGTCGAGGCGCACCGCGCTCCAGCTGGACGCCTGCCGCGCGGCTTGGTCGCTCGCCTACGTGAGCAACATGCACGGCGCGGCCAACGCGGCTCGCTACCTGACGCTGGCGTTGAACAGCCGTCTTCCGGAGCACATGGCGTACGCCTACGGCATGGAGACGCTCTTTCGCGCTACCAGCGGGACGAGCGAGGCCGCACGCGTCGAGCGGCAACGCCAGCTGGTCGAGCAGCTACTGCCCGTTCCCCTGAGCAACTACGCCCGCGCCTTCGTTCACTATCTCTACGCGCAGAGCAACTACCTGCTCGGCAACTTCCAGGAATCGATCAAGCCCTACGAGCTCGGCGACGTGGCGCTCGAGCAGTGCCGCGACGTCGCCTGGGAGCGCTCGTCCAGTCGCACCTTCTGGGGCAGCGCGCTGAATTTTCTCGGGCGCCACCGCGAGCTGGACCGGCGTTTGGTCGGCTGGATCCGGGATGCGCGCGAGCGCGATGACTTGTACGGCCTGACCGCCTTCGAGATCCTGCGTCTGCGCCGGCGGGCGTTGGCGGAGGGCGACCACGAACAGGTGCTGGCCGAGATCGACGAGGCGGTGTCCAGCTGGCAATCGCCGTACGTCGGGGTCCACTACTCGCTCGCCGCGCTGACGCGCGGGCACACGGCGACGAGCTGGGGCCGACCCGATTTGGCGCTCGGTGAGATGGCCAAGCTGGGCCGCGGCATCCGTCTGTCCTTGTTGTCGCGAGTACAAGTCGTGCGCGCCTCGTGCGCGCAGGTGGAGTCGATCGCTGCGATTGCCGAAGCCGTGAAGACGAAGGGCTCGCGCCGCGACGAGTTACTCCAACTGGCCCTGCGCAACGCGGCCTCGCTGCGACGCGAGAAGGCCCCGTGGACGTTCGCCTTCGCGCTGCACGCCGAAGCCAACGTCGCCTACCTGCGACGCCCCGACGACGCCGCGATTGCGGGCCTGCGCCGAGCTCGACAAGCCTACGAAGCGCTGGGCTTCGAGATGAACTCAGCGGCGCTGTCGGCCTGCATCGGCTCGATCCTGGGCGGCGACGAGGGCGAGCGTCTGGTGCGCTCGGCCCAGCAGAGCTTCCGCAACGCAGACACCGATCCGAGCCAGGGGGCGTTCGAGTGTTTCGCGCCGCGCCTGATCCCTCGATGACGCTCGGCCGGCCATGACCCACTCCCCGCTCTCGGCTTCGGCCCGTCTGCTGCTCCGGGGCAATCGCACCCAGGTGCTGCTGCCGAACCGCGGCGAGCCCTTGGTGCGCAAGGAGCTGCTGCCTTTCGCCGATGTCTCCAGTGAGCGGCGGGCCCTGTGGCGAGAGGGCTACCTGCAGCACCTGGTGCGCGGCCCTGGCGTCGTCGCCATCGTCGGCGGCATTCGCCCCGACGGGCAACGCTGCGGTCCGCCCAACCAGGAGAGCGGCCAGCTGCGCGCTCTGGAGCGACGCTACGTAGTGGGCGCCACCCTGCGTGAGCTCTCGCGGGAACCCGCTCGCGCCGAGCTCGTGGCTCGATCCGCGCTCGACTGGACGCGGCGACTGCTACTCGTGTTGGCGCGGCTGCACGATGCTCGTGACGCCGAGGGTCGCCGGCTCGGCTTCATTCACCGGGACGTCACCGCCGACAATGTCCTGATCGACGAAGCCGATGGCGTCTGGCTCAACGACTTCGGCCTGGCTCACCTGACCTTCGGCCCGCCCCTCGACGACGGCCAGCTCTTGATGGGCGCTCGCAACGCCCTGGCTCCCGAAGTCCTGGCGGGCCAGCAACCCGACGCGCTCACCGACGTGTACCAGGCGGCGCTGCTCTGTGTGCGCTTGCTCGCAGCGCGCCGCCCGCTGGATGCGACGTCGGCTGCCGACAGCACGCCCAGCACGCCCAGCTCAGCCAGCTCACCCAGCTCACCCGGCAGCTCCAGCTCACCCAGCGCGGACGAACTGCTCGCGTGGTGCCAGGCGAACGCCGAGCTGCCGCCCCTGCTGGTTTCGGCGCTCTCGCCCGAACGCTTCCGCCGCCCCAGCGCAGCGGAGCTGGCGCGGGCCTTGAGCTAGCGCGCGCTGGCGTTGTCTTTTGGCCCAGCTCGGTTACGAGACGGGTGGCCCGACGTGGACGCGCTCGAACTCTTTGCAACGCCCCCCGCCGCCCCCAGCGGGCCGCTCGTGCGCGTCGCGCTCCCCGTACCGCTCGGTCGCGCCTTCACCTACGCGGCCGGCCCTCACGCCGACGTCGCCCCGGGTGCGCGCGTGCTGGTCGAGTTCGGTCGTCGCAAATGCATCGGCGTCGTGATCGAGCGGGATGCTCCCACGCCGCCCGATCTCGATCCCAGCAAGCTGAAGACCCTGCTCGGCGTGCTCGACCGGGAGCCCGCGCTCTCGCCCGAGCTCCTGGGCTTCTGCTTGGCGCTGGGCCGCTACTACCTGGCCCCCATCGGCGAGGTTCTGCGCCTGGCGCTACCAGCGCTCGAGCGCAGCCTGGCAGGCGAACTGGAGAACCTGAGCGGGAAGAAGTTCAAGGCGGTGGGGCGACTCGTGCAGGTCGTCGAGGCGCTGCCCAGCGAGGCGTCCATCGAGAGCTTGGCGCCTTCACTCGGACGCGGTTCGGGCGCCGAGCTGCTGACGGCTCTACGCCAGGAGGGTCCGCTCGAGGTGGCGCGAGCGAGCGAGCGTTTCCGTGGCGCACGCAGCGCCATGAAGAAGCTGGTCGAGCTGGGGTTGGCCCGCATGGACAAGCGCGCCCAGACGGTCGACCCATTCTTTGCCGAAGCGCTGGTGCGCGACGAGCCGCCACGACTCAACGATGGCCAAACCCGGGCAGTCGAGAGCCTGACGCGTGCGCTCACCACGGGCGGCGGCGCCTTTTTGCTGGATGGCGTCACGGCCTCGGGCAAGACGGAGGTCTATCTGCACGTGGCCGAGCAGGCGCTGCGCTCGGGCCGCGGGGTGCTGCTACTCGTCCCGGAGATCGCCCTGACCCCCCAGCTGGTGGGACGCTTCCGCGCGCGCCTGGGCGACGCCATCGCCGTTCTGCACAGCGAGCTGAGCGAGACGGCGCGGCTCGAGATGTGGAAGAGCCTGAAGAGCGGGGAACGACGCGTCGTGGTGGGAGCCCGCTCGGCACTATTCGCTCCGCTGCGCGATCTGGCGTTGATCTGCGTCGATGAGGAGCACGACCCTTCCTACAAGCAGGAAGAGGGCGTGCGTTACAACGCTCGCGACATGGCGCTCGTGCGGGCCAAGCGCGCAGGCGCCGTCTGTGTGTTGGGTTCGGCGACGCCGTCGCTCACCAGTGAGCTGGCCGTGCGCGAGGGCAAGCTGACGCGCCTGGTGCTGAGCGAGCGCGCTCGCCAAGCAGCGCGTTTGCCGCAGGTGGAGCTGATCGATCTGAAGCGCTTCGGTCCCGGCCCGAGCGGCGATCCGCTGCTCAGCCTGCCGCTCCACCGCGCGCTGGAGGACAATTTGGCCGCCGGCGGCCAGAGCATCCTGTTCCTGAACCGCCGCGGCTTCGCGCCCAGCCTGGTGTGCGAAGGCTGCGGCGAGATCCGGCGCTGTCCGAACTGCAGCGTCCCGCTCACGCTCCACCGCGTGCGCGGCGCTCGTCTCGAGTGCCACTACTGCGACCACCACGAAGCCCTCGGGCCCAGCTGCCCGGCCTGCGGCTCGCCGCGCTGGGTCGAGGAAGGCGCAGGAACCGAGCGCATCGAGACGCTGTTGAAGCAGCACTTCCCCACGGCGCGCGTGGGCCGGCTGGATCGCGACGTGGCGCGAGGGCAACGCGGCGAGCGCGTGATCGAGAGCATGCGGCGCGGCGAGCTGGATATCTTGATTGGTACCCAGATGGTGACCAAG
>DATIDO010000593.1:0-4435 GCA_035456245.1 Polyangiaceae bacterium | reverse complement strand
CTGAGATCTTGGTGACGGTGGCGTTCTCGATGCAGCGGTGCTCGTCGAGCGCCTTGGCGACTCGTTGCACTTCATCGGTAGAGTCGACGACTCCGCGCATCTTCAGCTTTCCTTTGCTGAAATCGAACTCCTCGGCGTCGTGACGGATCCCCTCGGGCATGGTCTCGGCCAGCGCCGCCGCCACTCCCAGGCCGTCCATGTAGGGCATGGGATCTTCGGGCTTGTTGCGCTGCGCCTGATCCAGCTGCGTCATGGCTTCTTCCGGATCGCTGACGGCCTCGCCGAACGTGGCCTTGGTCAGCTGCTCCAGGCTCTGCACGAGCGACTCTCGCTCGCTGTCCAGCACGCGGCCCTCGGCCCAGGTAGCGAACAGAAACGAGATCACGACCGCTGCGCCCATGCCGGCCAAGAGCGGCGCCCGTTCCTTCAGGTAGCTGTAGCCACGCTGGTAGGCCAACGGTCCTTGGCGCAGGTCGAAGCCCTTGCCACGCGCACCATGCAGCGCCGCCGACAGGGCCCGCGTGCCACCGGCGAGATGCTCGCGAGCCGCGTCGGTCACGCCTTCCAGCTCGGGCTCGGCGAGCGGAGCCACGTCCACGCCCAGGCCTTCGGCGAGAAGCGTGCACAGTCCTTCGAGCCGAGCGCCCTCGCCGGTCACGCGGATACGCTCGACCGTGCGCCCCGTCGCCGTCGCGAAGCCCGACAGCGTTTGACGCAGCTGCGCCAAATAACCCTGCGCCCGCGACGGGAAGGCCTCGACCCCCTGCCCCAAGCTGCGGGCGCCCTGGACGATCCCGCCGTCCAGCAGACACACGTCACTGAGACCGCGACCCAGCTCCAACACGGCCACCACACCGGCGCGCAGCTCGGCGTGCACCCGGGCCAGCTGCCCCAGCTCGATCGACGTGGCACCCACTCGATCGGGCCCGCGCCCCAGCGCGCGCTCGAACAATTCGATGCGCCCCCGAACGTGCTCGGTGCGCGCCGACACGGTCAGCACGGTGAGCGGGCCCGAGTTGCCTCGTGCGCGCGGCAACACCTCGTGCGCGAACACCACCTCGTCGATCTCGACCGGCAGCTGCGCCTCCAGCTCGAACGGCAGCAGCTCGTCCAGGCGCTTCTGCGCGGCGGCCGGCAGGGAGAGTCGGTGCACGAAGGTGCGCTGGCCTTCCAGGCTCGTCACCACCGTGTCGAAACGGTGCTGGTCGTCCCCACCGATCTGCACGAAGCAAGCGCGCAGCGCCGCCTCGAGCGAACCATGGTCCGCGACCAGCTGCTCGCTGGTCGCCTCCAGGGCGAGCTTTCGATAGCTGACGTTCAGCGCCAGCGCGCGGACTCGGTCGTCCCGCGCGTCGATACCGAGTACGCGGCTCATTGGGCGGAGGTTCCTCGAAGGTACATCATCGGTCAATCGGGGCGTGAATCGTCAGTCCACGCGGTAGTAGAGGAAGCTGCCGCCCGCCTTGGGCAACAGCGCCGAAGCGATCCCGCCTTCGGCGAAGCCGGCTGGCAGCCCGGAAGTTCCAGCGCTGCCGCTGGTCGCCGGTGGGGTGGTGGTGCCGGCGGTGCCCAGCGCCTGCTGCAGCTGTCCCTGGGCGCGCAACAGATCCGAGGTGCCCGGAGGGGGAGCCCCGCGCAGATCGATCACGGCGTGAATGCGAGTACTGGTCTCGCGCGTGCCGTGACGCACGTAGCCGGTCGTGTAGATGGAGAAGACCTTGCTCTCCACTGCCACGACCTTCTCGACGTTGGCGGCCGACAGCAACGTGACCGGGGGGATGCCCATGGCAGCCATCATCGTGCCGACCATGCCCTTTCCCTGCAGCGCCGACATGAAGGCCTTGGCGTTGGGAAAGAGGGGGATGCCCGGCGTGAACATGGCCGCCATCTTCAGCGTCGACAGGAACTTCGCCTGCATCAGCGGATCGATGCACAACTGCGAGTTGGGCGTGGCCTCGTGGCAGGCGAGGGTCAGCAAGGTCTGCGGGTTGGCCGTGTTCACGTTGACCAGCCCCGTGCCCCACACGGTAACCACGCGCGACGCCGGATTGTCGGGATCCGGCTGTACGAAGGTGTTCCAGAACTCGTCGTCCATGCCGCGCACCAGCCGCATCTCGTCCAAGCTGTCGAAGCCGGCGTTCTTGCGTTGGTAGGGCTTGGGCAGCATCTGGTAGTAGCTGTCCTCCGAGCCGCTCTGCGTCGCCGTCGTGGCGCGCGGGGTGCACGGGTTCAGATCCAGGTTGGGATCGGTCCAGTCGATCAGCGCGCCGCAGATGGTCTGGCGATCGGCCGCGTTGCCCTCGGCGTCCAGCGCCTGGAACATCTCGTTGTACTGGGGCCCGCCGATCAGCGCGAGCAGCTGCTCGGCCATGCGCTGCTGGGAGAAGGTATCCGCGCGGGCTGCCAGGTTCAGATTGATCTTCGAGTCCTCGTCGACCACCTGGATGCGGAAACCCGCGTTCTCCAGGCCCAAATTGCGGCCATCCGTCAGCGTCGTGCCCGAGAGGTTGGCGAAAGCCATGCCACCCTCCGCGTCGCTGAACGCGCCCAGGATGGCGTCCGAGAACTCCCAAACCGGGATCTGCGGGGGTGCCGTCTTCATGGCCAACATGAAGAGCGGTGCCACCTGAACTCGAATGGTCGGCTCCGCCGCGATCAACAAGCGCGAGAGGCTCAACGCACTCACCGCCGCGTACTCGGCCTTCAGCTGATCACGCGCCGTCACCGAGCTGCCCAGCTCGGCCGAGGTCGAGTCCTGGAACTCGGTCAGCATGACCGAGAGCAGCGTCAGCGTGCCAAGCACCATGATCAACGCCACGCCCCGCTGCTTGCGACGCCGAAGCGCGCGCAGCCTCGCCCACTGCTCGCGGGCGAGCACGCTGGCAGCAGGGCTGGCGGCCGGGCTGGCGAGCGGGCGCGAGGCGGACTCGCCGGCGACCGGGCTGGAGGCGGTTCGACGGGTCATTTCAGCGCAAAAGTGAGGACGTCCTGGATGTAGAGGTTCACCTTCGTGACCAGGCGCAGCTTGCCGCGCGAGCCACCCGAGCGGTTGCGCTGTACGTCGTTCAGCACCAGGACGACCTTGGTCTGCAGCGGCAGGCGCCCCTTCTGGGCGATGGTCGAGGTGGTGTCCCAGTCCTCTCGCCACTTGCCGGTGAGTGGATCCAAGTACTCGAGCGAGAAGAGATCGATGTTGGTGGCCAGCACGTCGACGCGCCCGCCTTCCTGAGGCTTGTCGTCCACGCGGGTGCTGGCGCGGCGGGCCAAGTCGTGGACTCCACGCTCGTCGGGGTCCTCGCTGCCGAAGTAGGAAACTTCGAGCTGGTCGGACTCGCGAGCATCGGCCTGAACACGCCGATTCGAGAAGGTGTTGAAGTCGAGGCGCGATGCCGGAGAGCCGCGTTCGCCCTTGAAGATCGTCTTCATCACGCGGAGCGACGGGTTGATCGGGGCGTGCTCGGAGAGATACGCCGAGTTCAGCTCGCGCGAGATGCGCGCCAGCGCCATGCGGCCCTCGCGGTAGCGGTCGGAGATCCGATCGACGCCCTCGCGACTGCGACGCATACCGTCGACGGCCGAGTACATCATGATGCTGATGAAGGCCAAGATGGCCATGGCGATCAACAGCTCGATCAGCGTCATGCCGCGCATGCTGGCGCGCGTGCTGGCGCGGCTGCTGGCGCGACTGGGACGGAGCGTGCGGCTCATCGCGGGCTCCCTGCTGGAGTCGAAGGGGTCGAGCTGCCGGTCGTGCCACTGCCGCTCGCAGCGCCGGTCGTATCGACACCGAGCGCCGCACCCATGGCGCCAATACCGGCCGCCGCGTTGGGGTTCAGGTTCCCCTTCATCGGGTTGGTGATGTACTGGACCACCGTGAACTTCTGCTCGCGAGTGCCTTCCTTCCAGTTCACGGTGACCGTGACCTTGCGGATGCTGGCTTCGAGCATCGGCTTGAGGCTGGGATAGACCAGGCTCATCGCCAGGGTGGCCATGCCGGCCGGACCGCTCGGCTGGGCCGCGGCGAAACTGGAAGCCAAATCCTGGGGCTTGGCGTTGGCCCCCAGCGTGGCGCCCTTCGACTCTTCGATCGAGGCCAGCGCACCGAGTGCGCCAGTGTTGCCCATGGCGCTGGTCGACAGCGGCGGCGGCGTGCCGCCCGCCTTCAGCGACGCGCTCGCCGACGAAGCTGCCGAGCCGAGGCCCTTGGTGGCGTCCTTCATCGCGTCCTGCTTGTTGCCGCTCATCATGGCCGGCTGCGGCAGCTCGATCGTCTCGATCTTCCAGGCGCAGTCGAAGCCCGGCGTGTCCTCGTCCAGACAGCAGTCGCCCTCGTCGAGCTGATCGGTCAGCGAGAAGCCCTTGATCATCAGCTCGGTCTCGAGCTCGCTCATGCGGCAGCGCAAGAGCGCCGTGGCCTGGGTCTCGTTCTGCACCC
>DATIDO010000592.1:0-3052 GCA_035456245.1 Polyangiaceae bacterium | reverse complement strand
TTGCCTCGCGGCAAACCGCCTGTCGCTCTAGAGTCGGCGCAGCCGTCATGACCTATACGCTGCCACTGCAGGGCGCCACGAACCCTTCGACGCAAAAGAACGGAACGAACCCCGGTTCCTTCGCGCGCAGGGCCGACATCGGAGGTCCTCGTGCCTTCTCGTCGCCCGACACCCCCGGCATGCCCGACCCGAGCGACAAGACCGCTTGGGATTTCCTTCCGGAAGGTTGGGTGCGTGAGGGGGCCTTTGCCCGCGCGCCCGAAGGTTTCGTCCCCGTGACCCAGCTCGAGTTCGCTCGCCTGGGCGTCGTGACTCCTGCCATGCGTCGCGTGGCCGAGCGCGAGCCTCACCTGACCCCCGAGCAGGTGCGAGACGAGGTGGCGTCGGGCCGCATGATCATTCCGGCCAACGTCGTGCACCTCGGCCGCAAGCTCGATCCGATGTGCATCGGTCGCGCCGGCAAGACGAAGGTGAACGCCAACATGGGCGCGAGCCCCGTGTCGTCGGGGCTGAGTGACGAGGTCGAGAAGCTGCAGTGGGCCGAGAAGTGGGGCGCCGACACGGTCATGGATCTGTCGACCGGCGGCGATCTGAACGCCACGCGTCAGGCCATCATCGACGCCGCCAACGTGCCCATCGGCACGGTACCGATCTACTCGATGATCATCGGTCGCAAGATCGAGCAGCTCACCCCCGAGATCATCTTCGAGTCGCTGCGTTTCCAGGCTCGGCAGGGCGTCGACTACTTCACCATCCACGCGGGCGTGGTGCAGCGTCACCTGCCGCTCGTGAAGGATCGCCTGATCGGCATCGTCAGCCGTGGCGGCTCGCTCCTGGCCAAGTGGATGCTCGTCCACGGCAAGGAGAACCCGATGTACGAGCACTTCGATGCCATCTGCGACATCATGCGCGAGTACGACGTGTCGTTCTCGCTCGGTGACGGCCTGCGTCCCGGTGGCCTGGCGGACGCCAGCGACGCTGCCCAGCTGGGCGAGCTGCAGGTGCTCGGTGAGTTGACCGAGCGCGCTTGGCGTCGCGGCTGTCAGGTGATGGTCGAGGGCCCCGGCCACGTTCCCTTCGACCAGATCGAGTACAACATGAAGCTGCAGCGGCAGCTGTGTCACGGCGCGCCGTTCTACGTGCTCGGGCCTTTGGTTACCGACATCTTCCCGGGCTACGACCACATCACCAGCTGCATCGGCGCGACGGCCGCCGGGTTCCACGGCGCCAGCATGCTCTGCTACGTCACGCCCAAGGAGCACCTCGGCCTGCCCAAGAAGGACGACGTCAAGCAGGGCTGCATCGCCTACAAGATCGCAGCTCACGCCGCCGACGTCGCGCTGGGTATCCCGGGTAGCCGGGATCGGGACGACGAGCTCACCAAGGCTCGCGCGGCCCTCAACTGGGAGCGCCACTTCGACCTCTCGTTCGATCCCGACACCGCCCGCGCCTACCACGACGAAGATCTCGACGTGGACACCGACTTCTGCGCCATGTGCGGTCACGACTGGTGCTCCGTGCGCATCTCCAAGGAGATCGTCGAGTTCGCCAGCGGCAAGGCCGAGGGCTTCGAGCGTGACAAGGTGATGAAGTCACCGGCGCTCACGCCCGAGCAGCGCGAGATCCTGGAGCGACGTGGCGTGCTCTCGCCCGACGAGATCCACAAGCTGGCCACCAAGACCAAGAAGGCGCTGAAGCATGGCGACGAGACCCACGCGGTCTGTCATTCTGACTACTTGGAGACCGATGACGCGCAGCGCGTGCAGGCCGAGCGCTTGGTGACCTTGCGGGTTTCGCGCGACGACGCTTCGACCGCGGCGGAATGAGGGCGTCGGGCCAGCTCAGCCCAGCGTTCCCAGCGCGGCGGTCGAGCTCGCTCGAGCTACGACCGCGGCGGAATGGCTGGGAGCACCACCGCGTCACACTCGACGCGGTGGCTGCGCCCCCGGTGGAATGCGCTGCCGAACGAGGCCCTGAACCGCGGGTCGGATGCCGCTGAACTGCGCAGCTCGGCGCGCAGCAGCCCGTGCCCGTGGCGCTCCCGTGCTCGGGATCTTGATTCGACGCTGACATTGGGCCTAAGTGATCCCTCATGAAGAAGTTCATCCAGGGATTGGTGGCGGTGGGTGCCTTCGCGGCGGCCTCCGTCGGTTACTCCAGCGACGCCTCGGCCCTCGACACGGTCGACAAGGGGACCGTGGTCATCGCAGCCGAGCGCATGACGGGCTTTGCACTCGTGTTCGGTGGCGGCGACGTCGAGATCGGCGCCGGCTTCCTGACGGGCGGCAACCCCGCTCCGTACAACTTTCCGCGTATCGGTGGTGACTACTTCATCATCGACGGCCTCTCGCTCGGCGGTAACCTCGGCGTCAACCACTACAGCGCCGGTGGCGGCGTGACCCAGTGGGCCATCCTGCCGCGCGTTGGCTACGCCTTCGCCCTCTCCAACTGGATCGACTTCTGGCCGCGCGGCGGCTTCGGTTGGTACGGCGTGGACGCAGGCGGCGTCACCAACGACACGGCCGTGCTGACCCTCGACGGCAACTTCCTCTGGCACATCTTCGAGCACGTCGGCGTGGAGTTCGGTCCGCAGCTGGACGTCGGCTTGGCCAACAACCAGGCCACCACGCTCGGCGGCAACGTCGGCCTGTTCATGAACTTCAAGTGAGACCGCGCCGCCTGTCCGAGTGAGGACAGGGCTCGCACGGACAGGATCGCACGATGACGGGCGCTCGCCGAAAGGTGGGCGCCCTTCGTCATTTTTGGCTAGGGTCGACGGGTGACGTCGCTTTCGAACCTCGACAAGGCCGCCCTGCTCGCCGAGCTGATCGGTCGGCTCGAGCGCGATCTGGAGAGCATCACCGCCGCGCAGAAGGCCACCCAGGAAGGCGCCACGCACGAGGAGAATCGCTCCGAGAGCGACAAGGACATGCGCGCCACCGAGGTCTCGTACCTGGCGCGAGGCCAGGCCGAGCGGGTCATGACCCTGCGCGACGAGTTGGCGCTGCTTCGCGGCCTGCCACTCAAGGTCTTCGACGATTCCTCCCCGCTC
>DATIDO010000591.1:0-6219 GCA_035456245.1 Polyangiaceae bacterium | reverse complement strand
AGCGGGCGGTGCAGACCGAGCAGCACCAAGGACGAGCGCTTGGCTTCGGCCGTCCGGCAGATGTCCTCGGCGATGTCCGTCGACACGAACGACAGCGGCCGAACCTTCAGCTCCATTTCGCGAGCCACCTCCAGCACCGGGCCGAGTGGGCTGGGCCCATCCGGCGAGTTCTGGCGCCGCAAATCCTCGGAGAGGCGCGCGGCGGGCTTGGTCAGGTGCAGGGCGTGGAGCTCGGAGCTCTTGCGCCGCCAGCCGACCAGCGCCGCGGCCGCCCGGGCCATGGCTGCTCCCGCGGTCCCGTCGGCCACGCACAAGAGGATGCCGAACACGGGCGTGCGCTGCTCCAGACCGGCGTTGGTGTCCGTAGCCAGCTGCTTCTGCAGCTCGCTGTCCGGATAGACCCAGTTGAGCACGGGCGTGGTCGCCACCGTGGTCACCAGCGCCATGATCACCATCATGGTGAAGACGGTCGGCGACAGGACCCCCAGATCGAGGCCCAGGTTGAGCACGATCAGCTCCATCAGGCCGCGCGTGTTCATCAGGATGCCGATGGCGCTGGCCTCTCGCCAGCGCAGGCCAGTGTAACGCCCGGCCAACATGCTGCCACCGAACTTGCCGAGGGTGGCCAGACCGATGATGGCCGCCGTGATCATCCAGTCGCGCGGGGTATTCACCAGGCCGATCTGGGTGCGCAGGCCGCTGTAGGCGAAGAACAGCGGCAGCAGGAGCACGACCGCCACGGTCTCCAAGCGGTGGATCAGGCGCTCGGCCAGGCCGTTGTCCTTGGGCAGGATGGCGCCGAACAAGAAGGCACCGAAGAGCGCGTGGATGCCGATCACCTCGGTGATCGACGCCGAGAGCACGAGCAGGAAGAGGATGAAGGCAACGACCGTATGCGACAGCTCTTCCTTGCCCAGGCGCTGTCCCAGCCGGCGCAGGAAGGGCCGTACGACCAGCAGCATGAGCAGGATGAACGAGACGGCCAGCACCGTCGTCCAGGCGGCCCCCACCAGACCATCCGCCCGGGTGACGGCCACCACGAAGGACAGGAGGCACCAGGCGGTAACGTCGTCCACCGCCGCACAGGCGATGGCTATGGTGCCGACTTGCGACGAGAGCAGGTTCCTCTCGCTCAGGATGCGGGCCAGCACCGGGAAGGCCGTCACGCTCATGGCCGCGCCCAAAAAGAGCCAGAACGACAGGTAATTGACGTCGGGGCTGGAGTACTCGCCGTAGATCCAGACCGCAGCCAGGGCGCCGAGCGCGAAGGGCACGGCGATGCTGGTGTGGCTGATCAGCACCGACGTGTGGGTGCGTCCGGCCAGGATCTTGGGATCCAGCTCCAGGCCGATCAGGAACATGAAGATGACGAGGCCCACCTGACTGAGCAGCGCCAGGCTGGGGAGCGATGTCTTGGGGAAGAGAGCGACCATCAGCTCGGGCGACAGCCAGCCCAAGAGGGAGGGGCCCAGCACGATGCCGGCCACGACCTCGGCGATGACGAGGGGCTGCCCCAGACGTTTGGCCACCTGGCCGAGCAACCTCGAAACCACGAGGATGGCGCCAATCTGGGCGAGCAGAAGAGTGAGTGGTGTCAGCTCCCAGTGCGGCATGGCGTTCGCACCCTAACCGATCCGGTCCCAGCCGGGTAGCACCCGCCCCGGCGCGCAATCCCCCGGAGAAATTGCCGTCCGCGCTCCCCGACGAGCCAGACCGGGGCCCGAAGCCTGTGCTCGAAGGGACGTCTCGAAGACCCTCCTCGAAGTCCTCGCGGGAGGTCCCGTCGCGCCAGTGCTCCACCGCTGGATCACATCGGCTTCGCGAGAGGTAGGCTGCGCGACGATGAAACGCCTGCTCGTCACCAGTGACGACTTCGGCATGTGCCATGCCATCAACGACGGCACCGTCCGCGCCATGCGCGGCGGCATCGTGCGTTCGACCAACCTGATGGCCCCCTGTCCGTGGTTTCAGGAGGCTGCGCAGCTGAGCCGCCGGCACGACCTGCCCACCGGCGTTCACCTCACCGTCACCTGTGAGTGGGATCTCTATCGTTGGCGCCCGCTGACCAACGCGCGCGGCCTGTGCGCCGAAGATGGCGGCATGCCGCGCTCGCACGAACGGCTCGCCCTCACCGCTACGACGGACGAACTGCGCGCCGAGTTCGCGGCTCAGATCGAAGCCGTCGAGCGGGCAGGCTTGCGCATCACCCACCTGGACACCCACATGCTTCCGCCCGGGGCGGGCGCTCCCCACGCGCTCCGAGTGCAGGCTCTCGCCCGCGAGCTGGCCGAGCGCTTGGCAGTCCCCTTCACCTACGAATGGCGAGACGAGCGCTCGCTCCACTTCCGCGACATGCTGGAGATCTCGACCTTCGACGAGGAGGCGATCTGGGGGAAGTTGGCGACCTGGAGTGAGCCGGGTGACTACGCGCTGAGTGGTCATGCAGCCTGCGCGGCGGAGGAGCTGCGCCACTTGGACTCGCGAGACGAGGCCTGGAGCGAACGCTACCGCGTGCGGGATCTGGCTTTTTTCACGGCAACCGCCACGTTGGAGCATTTGACCGCGCAAGGCTTCACGCTGGTTGGAATCGGCGAGTTGTTCCGCTGAATTTCGAGCCCCGCCCCTTGCACCTGTGGCGCGTTCCGCCAACCTGCGGCCCTGCCGGATTCGACCCGTGGTGGATTTCCTCGTCTCGCTCTCAGGACCGTTCGGTCTGCTGCTGCCGGGGCTCGCTTGTGTCGCCTGGCTGACGCTGACTTTGGGTCGCCTCGTCTTTCGTGACGCATCGCGAGCCGAACTCCTGTGCGGCGGCGCGGTGCTCACGCTGTCGCTGGCCACCGCGACCATGCAGGTCTTGCTCTACGCAGGCTGGATGTACCGCGCCGTGGTCGTGGGCTGCCTCGCCGCTGCGACCGCCGCCGCCACCTGGGCCGAGCGAAAGCGTCGCTCCGCGGGCGAGACTCGTCTCCTTCTCGGCTGGCCCCGTCTCGGCTGGCCCGGTCTCGAATCGGACGTCACGCCGGGTCACGTCATCGGCTTCACGCTGGTCGCGCTCGGCCTCGGCTTGGCACTGCTCGCCGCCTACTACGAGCCCATCTGGCCGTGGGACTCGCTCGGCTACCACCTCTCGTTCGTGAACTTCGTCCTGCAGGGCGGAGGCTTCGCCGAACTGCCCCCCGACGTCCCCTACCTCTCCACCTACCCGCGCAACGTGGAGCTGCTGTTCGCGGGCTTGCGCCTGCTCTTACCCGACGATCGCCTGGTCGATCTGGGCCAGCTACCGCTCGGCTTGGTCGCCGCCCTGGCCATGGCGGCCATCGCTCGGCTGTTCGGGGCGAAGCGCTCCGACGCGCTGCTGGCCGGCGGTATTTGGCTGCTCTTGCCTGCCGTCTACCTGCAGCTGCCCACGAACTACATCGACGTCGGCGGCGCCGCCTTCTTCCTCTTGGCGGCGTACTTTCTGCTGCTGGAACCGAGCGCCCGCAGGCTGTGCATGGCCGGCATGGCCATCGGCCTCTTCTTGGGCACCAAGCCGAGCGTGCCACCGGCAGCGGCGGCGCTGGCCATCGTGCTGGTGGTGCGGGGCGCGCGAGCGGGGCTGCTGCGCCCGGCCCTCGGCAGCGTCGTGCTGTCGGGCGCACTCGGCCTGGAAGGCTACGCGCAGCAGATCGTTCGCCACGGGAACCCGGTGTGGCCGGCGATCGTGAAGCTCGGCCCCATCGAGCTGCCCGGAACGATCACGGTGAAGGAGCTTCTGAGTTCCGGCGCCGGAGCTCAGAAGGTGCACGGCCCCATGCTGGTGCGCATCTGGAAGTCCTGGACCAGTGTCGACGCGCTCCCGCTCTTCGACATGCGCGTGGGTGGCCTGGGACCGCTCTTCTGGGCAGCGCTCTTGGCCAGCTCGTACTTGGTGGTGCGGCAGCTGCGTTCGGCCACCCCGGCCGACGCGCGCGTCCGTGCTGCCTATTGGCTGGCCCTCGCGGCCATCACCGTGATCACGCCCGATCCGGCCGTCGTTCGTTACGTCTTGGCGCTCCCGGGCCTGTGTCTGGCCGTGGCCGCAGCGGGCTTCAGCAGCCTCGCCCCGCTTGCCCGTCGCTCGGGCGCCTACGTGGTGGCGATCGGCATGGGCTGGGCGGTGACCTACGCCTCGCCGGGGCTCGCTGGCGAAGGACCCGCCGTTTGGGAGTACGCCAGCATGTCTTGGGAGGAGCGCGCCGTCGCCGTGGGCGCCAACGGCTCGCCGCGGCTGTTCGTCCAAGCGCTCGACTCACTCGAGCCGGGCGAGATCGCCGTCTACGACAAGGCCCTCTGGCTTCCGTACTTGATGTGGCGAAGCGATCTCGGCAACCGCGCCGTGCGCATCCCCGACGGCTCCACCCCCGAGCAAATCCGCACTCTCCTGGCGCGCCCCGGCGTGCGCCTGATCGCAGCCGGCGACGACCAGCCGGCCGCACGGGCCATCGCGGCCGAACCCCATCTCTACCAGCACCTCTTCGACTGCCCCGAACCATGCAAAGTCTATCGTCGTCGCTGAAGCTCCGCCTGGGCCTGGTGGCCTGCGCTTGGCTGGCCCCATTGGCCACTGCCCAAGCCCAGACGCCGCCCGCCAACGCCTGCGCTGGTGTGGAGGCCGATCTGAACTCGGCCCGCTCCGAACTGTCGCGCGCGCGCGCCGATCTGCAGACGGCCCGCACTCGCGCCGAAGGTGCCGACGCAGCGCGCAGCGAGCTGGAGCGCACCTCGCGCGAATTGAACGAAGCCCAGGCCGAGGTGAACGCCTGCCACCAGAGCGAACAAGCTCTGTGCTCGGCGACGGGCGCCTTCGCCCGCGGTCTGGGTGAAGGGCGCGTCAGCACGAGCGGCGTCGCCGCCTGCGTCGATCCCGGTACACAGGCCACGCTCGGAGATCAGCTCTCGGGCGCGAGCAGCGTGGCCGCCACGCTGAGCCAGCTGGGCGCCTTCGCGGCAGGTGAGACGGACGTCTTCCCCCGTCCCGGCCGCGCCAGCACCAAGCTGGAAAAGTCGCTCTCGCGCTTGTTCGCGGCCGGCAACTCGTCGCCGCTGCTCTATCGTCGCCTGCTGATCGAGGCCCTCGAGCAGGTGGCCCCTCGCTCCTGGGCCACCCTGCGTTCCAAGCCGGGCAGCGTGGAGCGCTGGTTCGGCAGCCGGGAGCCGCTCGACGAGGCCCTGGTGCGCGAGGTCCACGCCGACGCGTCCTCGGGCCCCGCTTCGGCAGCCGAGCCCGCTGCCCTCTCCAGCGCGCTGTCTTTGATCAGCGCCTACGAGCTGTTGGCCCAGTGCTCGTCCGGTACGCCGGCTCGCGACTGCGGTCGGGCCCACCAGCTCCGCCAGCTGCTCGAGTCGAACGGCCCGCTCATCACCCGTCGCCGCATCCAGGACGTCTGGGCCAGCGAGTGCTCGAGCCTGAACGAAGCCGTGGTGCTGGAGTGGCTGGGCAACCTGCCCGAGGCGCGCACGACCGAAGCCCAGACCGAGTCGGTGGCCCAGGCCGTCCACTCGAAGCTGGTCACCTGCTTCTTGCGTGACTCGACGGCCGGCCGCTCCTACACGGCTTGGCTCTCGGATCTGCTACCCAAGTCCGAGAAGCTCACGACGCGCACGCTCGGCCAGCTGCACAAGCTGGAGCACGCCTGGCAGCCCGGCTCGCCCATCGACGGCTGCATGCGCGCCGTGCGCTCGCTGCAAAACCTGCCCGCGCCCAGCGTCTGCCGAGCGCCCGAGGCGCTGCTGAGCGAGATGTCTGCGCTCGCCGCCGGCCAAGCCAGCGACGATGCCACCGGCTCCTTCGCCCTCGGTGTTTGCCAGCGCTTCGCCTTCACCCTCTGGCAGGGTGAGGCCGCCGCCATCCCCAACTCCTTCCCGGCCCCGCCGACCGTGGAGGACGCCGTGCGCGTCGCCCACGACGCTTCGCCGACCAGCCTCAATCGCCTCCGCTCGCTCTGCGACGACGCCACCGGCAGCGGCGCCGACTTCGAACGTTCGATCCGCAACCTGGGCCGCGTCGGCCAGGCGCTCGGTGAGAACCCGGCGCTCGGCCCCTGGAACCTCGATGTGCCGTCGCTCACGCCGGTCGTCGCCACGCGCATCGAGCGCACGCGCGGGACGTGGCCCTGGTTCAGCCACCTGCGCAGCCCCGAAGGCGCCTGCCAGCTGCTCGAGCTCGGGCACGCTCGCTGCCAGGCCTGCCGCGAGCTC
>DATIDO010000590.1:0-13819 GCA_035456245.1 Polyangiaceae bacterium | reverse complement strand
GCCGGCCGGTGTCTGGCGCGGCCTCGTGGCTGTCTGGCGCGGGCTAGTTGCTGTCTGGCGCGCGTTACTTCGTGTCTGGCGCGGCCCAATTCGCGTCTGGCGGGTCCTCGTTCCGGTCTGGCGTCGCCTGCGCTGCGTCCGGCGCGGGTTGGTTGCTGGCCCGCGGCTGGATCAGGAGCCGGTCGGGCCGCGCCAGCCGAACAGGAGCTTCAGCAGCTGGACGACGGGTTCACCGAGGAACGAGCTGACCTGGCGGAACACCTGACCGAGTTGCTTGGTGTCGCGCATGAACTCGCGGAGCTCTTCGCGAGCTTCGTCCAGATCGCGACTCAGGCCGTTCGTGGCCATCTCGCTGATCTGCTTGGCGAGGATTTCCTCTTCCGAGGGCGGCGGCTCGGCCAGTCCCTTGGCGAACAGCACGGCTGCCACGAGCAGATCCAAGAGGCCGAGCGCGAGCCCCGCGAGCGGCGCGCCGAGCGGCTTTTGCAGCGCCATCAGCGCGGCGTAGTTGAGCGAGCCCAGCGCCAAGAGCGCAAACACGAGCCCCACGGCCACCACCACCAGCTTTTGCACGCTGCGTCGCAGCTGGGCGCGCAGCATGGCGGCCTGGGCGCGCCCGAGGATCTGCACCTTTTCGAGGGTGTCGTTCACTTGCCGAGCACCTTGCCGGCGACGAACCCAGCGACGAAGGCCGTGATCAGGGCGCGCGGCTTGGAGTCCTGGAGATCCTGGCCGAGGCCGCTCAGGAACTCACCGAAATGCCGCGCCAGCTCCGAGCCGTGGAGCTCTTCGGCCAGCTTGCGCGCCTCCTCGAGCGGTGAGTTGGCGGGTGACGGGGCCCCCTCGCCTCGCGCAGCGGCGGCCTCCGGCTTCGCGCCGGGCTTGGCGGGCTCGGGCTTGGCGGGCGCCTGCTCGGCAGGCCCCTGCGAGCCGAGCTGCTGGGTCAGGCGCTCGAGCTGGGTGCGGAGCGCGTCAAGTTCTGCTTTCAGCTTCGGATCGGCCATGGCTCGGCTGCCATTTTGCCGGGGCGGGACCGAGGCCGGCCAAGTTCGAGGGGGGGCGGTCGGATTTCGACCGCTGTTCGTCGATTCGAGGTCCCGCGGGACGTCGTAGCCGTAGAACGGGGCGCTCTGCCCCCACGATGGAGAACGACGAATGAGCTATGCCGAACCGATGACGGAGCGACTCACTTATGCAGGCTGGGCCGCAGGCCTGCTGTTCACCGCCGTGACCCTGGTGGAGATTTTCGCGCGTCCCGGCTTCGATCTGCGGCGGCATGCCGTCAGCGTGCTCTCGCTCGGTCCCCGCGGCTGGGTCATGACGGGCACCTTCATCGGCTCCGGTCTGCTGGTGCTGCTCTGCGCGGGGAGCCTGCTGAGGCTCGGCTCCGTGGGGCTCGCCGCGCCGATCCTGATCGGCCTCTACGGGCTCGGCCTGGTGGGCGCCGGGGTCTTCCCTGCCCCAGCCGGTCTCGGGTTCCCGCCCGGAACTCCCGACGATCTGCAGCCCGTCATGGACCGCGGCGCCATCCTGCACAGCTTCGCCTTCATGCTGGCCTTCGGCTCGCTGATCGCCGCCTGCTTCACGCTCGGCGTGAGCCAATTCACAGGCGGCGTCGCCAGCTGGGGCGCGTTCTCGCTCGGAGCCGGCGCGCTCATGCCGATCTTCATCGCGCTCGGCATCACCAGTCGGGTGCCTCCCGGGATCGGATTCTACGTGGCCAGCCTGGTGGCGTGGCTCTGGTTGGCTGGGGTGGTCGTCGCCGCGCAGCCGGGGTGAGCCCGTCGGCCATCCGCGCCGGCGCGGGAATCCTCTGAGCGATGGCGAATTGGGTTGACGCGAAATCCTGGTGCGCGCGCTCGATGGCGCGTGGCTGGCTGAATTTCGGCCGTCGCTGCGCGCAGGTCGCGCTGTGCTGCGCGCGAGTGACGCGGAGATCATTTTCGTCGAACGGGTGTTCGTTCGCGCGGTGGTGAGGCGCTGAGAAGTAGACGCGTCTCGCGCGTCGCCCTCGGTGCCGCTTTTCGAGAGCGGGCTCTGCAAACTCGTCCCCAGGGGGACCATTCGAGCGCCGTCGCTCTCACGCCACGCCCGAGAATTTGGCTCTCTCGCGTGACTCGCCCCACCAACAATAGTCCCCCTGGAGACGAGTCAAGAGACCGCGATTCGGCGGAGGCACCTCGGGAGCGCGCGCGGGGATCTGAGTGCACCCGCGCCGGCGCGACCCTGCTTGTCTCCGCGCCGGCGCGACCCAAATAGGCAGTGGCTCTGCCGCTGGCCGCGCGGCCCCGACCCGCGCCGGGGCCCGAGAAATGCGCAGAACCAGTTCAGTCCAGCCAGCTCATGCCGAGCTTCAGCTGGTCCTTCGACATCACCGTCAACAGGGCCGTGGCTGCGTCCTCGAAGTGCTCCTCGAAGTCGGCGGCCAGCTTGTCCTCCATTCGGGACTTCGAGGTGATGCCCAGCTTGCTGCGGCGCACCGAGATGGTCTCACCGCTCTCGAAGGCGAACGGGCGCGAGCACAGGGCCGTCTTCTTCGCGGTATCGAAGAGCCAGAGGCGTCCCTCGTAGGTGCCACCGTTGAAGCCGCCGCTGCCCGGCGTCGGCCAGACGGGATCCTCTTCGGGCACGAACACGGCCAGGATGGGCGGCTGCGTCATGGCGGCGAAGGTCTCGTTCTGCTCCAGGTTCGAGCCCTCGTTGGCCAGGACCTTGCGCAGGTTGCTCTTGGTCATGAAGTTCCACTTCGCGGCCTCGTCGCCCTTCTTGTCCGAGCTCAGGTAGGCGCTCTCCAGGTAGGTGATCTCCTTCTTCTCCAGGCTGGAGAAGTCGGGGCACGCCTCGGGGGCTGCGTCGCCCTTCACGCGCTGGCGGATGTCGGCGAGCGACTGCTCGAGCTGGACGATGCGCAGCGCGCGCTGGAACTCCTGCTCGTCCTTGCGGTAGAGATCTTCGGCCTCTTCCAGCTGCTCGGGCGAGTTGCCCTGAGGCAGGCCTTCGAGCTTCGCCGGCAGCTCGCGAGAGCTGCACTCACCGTCCTGCCGCTCGTCGAGCACGAACCAGCGCTGGCTCTTGGCGAAGCACATCGTGTAGGCGGACTTCTTGCCGTCCAGGGCCTTCATCTCCACGTTCGCCAGCACGGCGCGCTTGCCTTGGATGGCGAGCGGCGTCTTGCACTCCACCGCTTCGTAGGCAAAGCGCTTCTTCAGCGCGACCTGGGCCAAGGTGCAGGCGACGTTCTGGGCCAGCACGTCCGCCGAGCGCTCCTTTTCGACGCCCGCGTTCATGGCATCGATCTCGCCCTGGTTGGCCAGGTAGCTCTGAGTACCGAAAGCGATCATGCCGAGCGAACTCAGCACCGAGAGCCCGCCCAAGATCACGGCCAGCGTCGCCGCCGCCGGAGCGCTGCGTCCGGCCTCCTTCGCCTGCTTGCGCAGGGAGTGCCCCTTCACCACGCCGACGAGCCCGATCGGGAAACAGCACAGCACGAGGCCGCCGACGGCGAAGGCGAGCGGGGCGAAGCCGGTCTCGGAGGAAGAGGCAGTGGCAGTGGCGGAAGCGGGTGTCGTGGTGTTAGGTGATGCCATGGTCATGAGTACGGGATTTTGCGCATCCCTAGCAGGTGCTCACCTCTCGAGGAAAGAGTGAGAGCACTACCGCACCTGACCATCTGCCCATTTGCTTGGCTCTTCGCCCGGCCGTGTCCCGGCTGCGGGCTGACGCGCGCCACCTGGGATCTCCTCCACGGCGATCTCTCCGGCGCGCACGCTCATCATCCGCTCATTCTCCTCGTGCTCGCTTGCCTCGGCTGGCTCGCGTTCGATCTGGCCCTGGGCCGGATCTGGGCGGTCCCTGCCTTAGCTACCCGGGCCCGTCTGCGCGGCCCGCTCCTGGCCGGACTCTGCGCAGCGCTCGTGGTCGTGTGGCTGCTGCGCTTCGCCGGGGCGTGGGGCGGACCGGTAGCGATCGGCTGACAGCGATCGGCTGACAGGCTCTGGAGCAGCGTCACAGACTCTGGTGCGCCGCTACAGACTCTGATGCCCGAGGTGCACGTGGATGTCGGGGTGGCGGGCCACCAGCTGGCGGAGCTCGAGGAAGCTCTTGGCGGCGCCCGACTGATCGGTGTTGAAGGTGCCGGGCTCCACGTCGTGCTGCCAACCCCAGGCGGTGTGGCTGCAGTCGCCGGTCAAGAGCTGGAGCCCTTCGCTCGAGCGCACCAGGTAGGCCATCGAACCCGCAGTGTGGCCGGGGCGATGAAGGCCGAAGACGCTGCCGTCGCCGAACAGATCGACCAGCCCGCCGGTCTCGGCTGGGCCGGGAGAGAACTCGGTGAGCGCGCCGAACGGTTCGAGGTTCTCGTCGGTCGTGCCGCGCGCGAACAGGTTCAGGAACTTGGTGTCGTCGGCCTCGTGCGGGCCCACGTAGAGCGGCACGCTGGCCGGCAGATCGGCGAGCCCCATGATGTGGTCGAGGTGCAGATGGGTGAAGAGGACGCCGCGGATGCTGGTGGTCTGCCGCGCGAGCCAGTCGGCCGTGCTCACCTCGACGTGCAGATCTTCGAGGTTCATGGCCTGCCGCACGATCCAGCTGACGGGTAGCTCGCCCTCTGGATCGGTGAAGGCGCGCGCCACGCCCGTGTCCACGAGGTAGGTGCCACGCGTCGGGTGGTGGAGGGCATAGAAGTAGATCTCGATGGGCTCGGGGCCGTCGGTGAGGCCGGCTTGGCGCGCGTGTTCGTGGTCCAGGTTGACCAGACCCGAACGCGGCACACTCCAGGTGGCTGCGCGGATCTTCTCGAAGCGGATGGGGCCCGGGCCGGAGGCCAGGGCCTGCTCCAGCTGTCGCTCGGTCGATGGGGTCCCGAAAGGCGACGGCTGGACGGCGTGGGTGGTCTGGGAGCAGCTGGCCAGGAGGAGGGAGAAGGCCAGCAGGGACGGGGCAAATACAGCGAGGAACGACATGAACCTCAAACTGGAGCATTCGCATCCGTATCGTAACTGACAGAATTCTCATGCATGTATACGCTCGCGCATACCCATGAGGCTCGCCTGGTCCGACATCGAGGTGTTCCTGGCCATCGCCGAGCGCGGCAGCCTGAGCCGGGCGGCGCGCACGCTCGCCCTCACCCAGCCCACCGTCAGCCGGCGCCTGGCAGCGCTCGAAGATCGGCTCGGCTTTCCGCTCTTCCGTCGTGACGTGGAGGGCGCGCACCTCACGCAGGAAGGGCAGCGCCTCTTGCCCTCGGCGCAGCAGATGGCGCGCTGGGCGCGGGAGATCGACCAGGAGGCCAGCGGTGTGCCTCATCAGCTCGAAGGCGTCGTCCGCATCGCCTCGGCGCCGGGTCTCGCGCACGAAGTGCTGGTCCCCTTTGCTCGGCGGCTGCGCGAGCGGGTGCCGAGTCTGCGTATCGAACTCTTGGCGGGGCTCGAACACATCGATCTGTCGCGGGGAGATGCCGATCTGGCGCTGCGCAGTCGTCGCCCCAGTCAGCCCGATCTGATGGTGGTCTTCCGCGCGAGCACCGCCCTGGGTGTGTTCGCCTCGGCCGACTACGCCGAGCGACTTCGGGCTCGCAAGGCGCCCCCGTGGTCCCCGGCGGATATCGACTGGGTGACCTGGAGCGCCCCGAACGAGCACATTCGGCCCCGGCCCGAGCTCGAGGCGATGATCCCGAACTTCGTGCCGGCCTTTGCCTCGAACGACTACGTCATCCAGCTGCGCGCCGTGGCCCACGGCCTGGGTGCGATGATTCTGGAGCGGGCGAAGAACCCGGACTCGACGCTGGGTGAGTTGGTCGAGCTGCCGCTCGGGCTGCCGCTACCTCAGGGCGAGTTCTTCCTCGTCTGCGCCAAGAGCATGCGCCGCGTGCCGCGCGTGGCCCGAGCGATCGACGAGCTGGTGGCGCGCTTCGGCGAGGTCGAGGCGCTCGAGCTGGACGAGTTGGCCTGAGGTTGAGCTTCGGCACGCCTGACTCGGCGTTCCTTGCTCTGCACGCGTCACTCGACGTTGCTTATTCGGCGTTGATGACGACGCTCGCGGCGTTGTCGGCACTGAGCGGCTCGTCGAGCTCGACGCCGTTGGCGAACAGCGCGAACGCCAGGATGTCGATGAGATCGTCGTCCGGGAGTGAGCCTGGCGCGTCGCCGGGCATGTTGGCATCGGCGAAGACGAAGACGTCGAGCGCGGTGCGGAACTCGCTGGTGCGGACCTGGCGCTCGGCTGGCGGGTAGAGCGGCAGCGCCCCCTCGCCCACCACCGCCGGCGCGAGACTGGTGCCCTGGCCGGAGTCGCCGTGGCAATGGGCGCAGTGGTCCCCGAACAGCTGGCCGCCGCGCTCGACTTGCGCCTCGAAGGTCGCCGGTCGTTCAGCCGTATCGTCGCTGCAGCCCAGACCGCCGAGCATGCCGAACAGGCCGCACAGGGCCAGGCCGCGGAAACCATTGGTGATCGTGAGATTCGTGGTGGTCATGGGCATTGCCTTCTTTCGTCCATGGGACGCGGCTCGGGGCGATTTCGTTACCGACGAAGATGCGCCGAAGAAAACAATGCCGAACCAGGTAACCTTTTGTCTGGTCCGCTCGTCTAGCCGAAGTCTCCCATGAACTCGCTCGCCCGCTCCCCAGCACCCGCCGCCACGGCGCCGCTTCCGTCAGGTAGCCAGCCGACGGCCGCCGAGTTCGAGGCGGTGATGCGCGCCCACAATCGGCTGCTCTTCCGCCTGGCGCGCTCGATCGTTCGCAACGACACCTGGGCCGAGGACGTCGTGCAGAGCGCGTACCTGGCCGCTTACTCGAAGCTGAACACCGTGACCGATCCGAACAAGCTACGCAGTTGGCTCGCCCGTATCACCGTGAACGAGGCCATCGACATGACCCGTCGCGAGAAGCGGAACGCCCCCCTTCCGGATGAATGGCACGGCGGGACGTCGCGACATGGCAGCGCCTCTACGCACGGCAGCGACGCTTCGGGGCCCCGCGCCAGCCATCCCGACGAATTCTCCGGCGGCCTGGCGAACGGCGAGACCCCCGAGTCGATCACGGCCCGCAACGAGCTGCGGGGCCTGCTCGAGGGCGCCATCGACGAGCTCCCGCCCGTCTTGCGCAGTGTCCTGGTGCTGCGGGACGTGGAGGGGCTCAGCGCGTCCGAGACCGCGGCCTGCCTCGGCGTGCAGGAGGTGGCGGTGCGGGTACGGCTGTTCCGGGCGCGCTCGCGCATGAAGAAATGGCTGGGCTCACGCTTCGACGAAGGGAAGCACACGGCCTTCGAGTTCGCGGGGGAGCGCTGCGATCGCATCGTCGCGCGAACGCTGGCTCGGTGGGCGGAGAGCCAGCAGCGAGAGGGCTGACGCGGCCCCGCCGGTCCTGCGCAGCCCTGCCCAGTCCAGCAGGGCGCTCGCGCCCCGCCCTGCCCCCTCACCAGCTGCCGTCACCAGTACTTCTGGGTCGGATCGGCCGTGTCGCTGACGCCTTCGACCAGATCGACGCGGTAGTCGTACTTCTTCTGCCGGGTGGCGTCGCCTTCGTAGAGGTAGTCGGTGTTGGTGACGACGGCGATCACGACGCCATCCCGCGGCGCCTTGTCGAGGCGCAGGCAGGACTCGCCGCTCTTCACCGGTTGGCCGTAGACGGCGCTTCCGTCTGCTGCGCGGTAGACGAGCTGCAGCTGCATGTTTTCGCCGATGGGTGAGAAGTTCACGCGCACCTCGTTGCCGCTGGTCGTCAGCGGGATCTGATTGGCGCCCGACCAGCCCGGGAGCGTCAGGGGCTCCGGGGTCAGGGTGTCGCCCTCGCGCGTCGTAGCTACGTAGGGGCGCAGCTGGTGGGCAGGCGGCTCGGTCAGGATGCCGCCAGCGATCTCTTCGGCCCCGATGGTGCGGCCCCAGTTGCCGTTGATCGGATCCTCGAAGGCTTCTTTCCACGGTCCGAAGTCGACCAAGGCGGTGCGCGCCCGGTACTCGACGATGGCGTGGCGGATCTGCTCTTCACCGAGCCCCGCCGCCAGGCTCTCCAGCACGTTCTCGTGCTCGGTGTGACTCCAGAGCCAGGCGTTCGAGCCCTTCGAAACGTAGAGCGCCAAGAAGTGCGAGAAGACGGAGTTGTACTGGCTGCCGCCCAGGTAATCGCGCCAGGTGGAGATCTGCTGACCGTTGGCGGTCTGGTTGACGCCCTGGGCGGCGGGGCCGCCGAAGCTGCCGTCCTGGAGCCAGCCGCTGTAGCACTCGATCGGTTGGTGGGGCGCCAGGAACGGGATGCCGTCCAGGAAGCCGACGCCGTACTCGCCCGTCTGATCGGCGGACATGTTCATCTGCAGCCAGGTGTTGCCGCCTTCGTTGAACCAGGGCGCCTTGGGGCCAGCCATCGAGGCCATGATGGCGTGGATCGCCTCGTGGGTGATGCCGCCGCGGTCGTGGTTGACGATGGGGTACCAGGAGAGCAGCACCATCGGGTAGCCGTTGATGCCGCTCTGCCAGCCGCCGGTCGCCGTGTTGCTCGCGTTGTCCGTACACAGGCCCGAGCCGTAGAGGTAGACGTTCGCGTAGTGGCCTTCCTGTGGCAGGCGGTCGGGGGGCCAGCCCATGACGTCGCGCGCGTAGGCCATGTCTTCGTTCAGCTCGGTGAGCATGCGGTCGATGGCCTCGTCGGTGACGGCGGGGTTCTTGTCGTGGCCGTAGATGAAGGCGAACCAACCCTTGGTCACCACGCCCGCCACGTCTCCGGCGGGGCAGCCCAGGTAGACGTCGAAATCGGCCGGATCGATATCGGAGAACTCGTCGCGGAAGTCGTAGTCGAGGTCCGGTTCGTAGCCCGGGAACGTGTAGGGATCGCAGGGTTCGAGCGGCGCGGGAGCCCCGCCGCCGCTGCCGTCCCCGCCGTTCGCCGCGTCGTCGGCAGCTCCGGTTCCGCCCGAGCCGGGCGCGTCGCTTCCGGCGCCCGCGCCCCCATCGGGAGCCGCTCCATCGCCACAGCCTACGGCGAGGGAGGCGACCAGCGTGAGCGCAGGTGCGGCGACCAGGGCGAGCTTTTTCATGGCAGCTCTGTCGTCCGAGCCGGGTCCGGTCATGCGGATATTCACATGGTGGAGCCGGGCTCGGGCGACGAACCACCCATGCAGCTCGTCAGTTGGTTCCGCACGGCCGTGTCCCGCGCAGTCATTTCGCGCACGGCTATTTCGCGCACCGTCGTCTCTCGCACCGCCATTTCCCTCGCCGTTGGCGGAGCGCTGATGAGCGCTTGTGGCCCAGCGGCCGAGACCCCTGACGATGGGCAAGGGACCGGGGGTACCGGGCTGCCTGGCGTTGGCGGCACGGGCGGCGATCCGGGGACCTCGACCGGCGGCGCGCTCGGTGGACAAACGAGCCAGAGCGGTGGCGCTGCCGGATGCTCGGGGCCCACGCCCGGAACCCAAGGCCAGAATCCCCTCATCCCCAGCCTGTTCACGGCTGATCCAGCCGCCTTGGTGCACGACTGCACCTTCTACATCACGGCCGGACGTGACCAGGGCACGACCGGTTTCGACCTGCGCGAGTGGTACGTGCTGTCGTCGACCGATCTGGTGAACTGGTCCGACAACGGCGGGCCCGTCATGGGCCTCGACACGTTCGAGTGGGCGAGTGCCAACGCCTGGGCGGGCCAGATGGTCGAGCGCAACGGAAAGTTCTACTGGTACGTACCCGTCAACGAGGCCGGGGGTGGAATGGCCATCGGTGTGGCCGTCGCAGACAGCCCGCTCGGTCCATTCGTCGACGCCATCGGCGAGCCGCTGGTGAACGACGCGATCGAGATGGAGGAGTTCGGCTACAGCGATGCCGGCCAAACCGCCTACACCATCGATCCGACCGTGTTCGTCGACGACGACGGGCAGGCGTACCTCCTCTACGGTGGGTTCTGGCGCCTGGTGATCGTTCCTTTGGCCGAGGACATGGTCTCTTTCTCGGGCGAAATGTTCGAGCGCACCCCGCCCGGCTTCTTCGAGGCGCCCTACCTCACCAAGCGCAACGGCACCTACTACCTGGCGTACGCGGCCGGCAGTAATCCGGCGACGATCGACTACGTCACGGCCACCAGTCCCACGGGCCCTTGGCAGAATCGCGGACGGATCCTCGACGTGCTGCCCAAGCTCGAGGGTCAGGACGAACCGACGAGTCACCCGGCCATCGCCGAGTTCCAGGGCGAGTGGTACCTCGTCTACCACGTCAGCAATGGACCGGGGGGTGGCACCTACCGGCGCCAGGTCGCCATGGACAAGCTGACCTTTGCCGCCGATGGCAGCATCGAGAAGGTGTCCCCTTCGGGCGGGCTCTCCTTCTGAGGCGAGCCGAAATCAGGCCGGATTCGCTGAAATCAGGTCGCGCTCGCGAACCCGGCGCGAACGAACAGCGCGTCGCGCTCCTCGCCCGCTACGTGAGCCGCGGGTAGGCCGAGCACTCGCAGTGCTTCGGCCAAGCGCGCCGCGTCACGTTCGAAGAACTGCAAGAGCGCCTGAAGGTGCTCCTGCATCGTCGCAGCCTCGCGTCGCGCTCGCGGGTGAGCGAGCAGCAGACGGGCGAGCTGTCCGGGCAGCGACCGCTCTTCACCCGCCAAGAAGGCCGGCAGCGCCTCGATGATCTCCGGGGGGACCTGGCGGAAGCCGCTCCAGCGCGAGCCGCGTCGACGTGGAATGGTCGCGAGGCGCGTGGACTTTTCCCGGTGGCCGAGCAGCCCCAGGATCTCGCTCAAGCCGTCGTAGGCGGCCTTCGCGCGCAGACGCGAACGGAAGCAGCCGAAGAAGCGGAAACCGAGCTCGGCGTAGGCCTCGGGCTCGGTGGTCAGCCCCAGCACCAAGCGCTTGTCGAGTAGGCCGAAGGCGATGGACGGATAGAGAAACGAGTAGGCGCCCTCGACGTTGTGCGGAGGGCGCAAGCTACGGATCAATTCACCTTCGCGCAGGAGCGCCGCTTCTTCGGAGTCCAAGGGCTCGATGTCGAGCTGGCTCGCCAAGCGGACGATGGTGCGCATCTTGCGATGGACGCGCTTGCGGCTGGCGTTGCGGTAGCTGCCCAAGCGGCGGCGCAGGTTCTTGGCCTTGCCCACGTAGAGGACGTCGCCGGCTTCGTTCAGGTAGCGATACACGCCCGGCCCGGTCGGGACGGTGGCGAGGAACTCGGCACCGAACTTGTCGTCGAAGGCGCGGGTGCTCATGGCGGCGAGGGAGAACCGGGCGGCGAAGAAGGGCCAAGCGGCAAAGAATGGCTGCTCCCTCCTACCTCCCCGGGCGGCCCCGGGCCCAGAATCCATCCGCGCACCTCTCCAATTGTCTTGACCGGCCCCATCCCGGAGCGTAGTTAACCAAAAGGTTAACCAAGGAGCGCTCCGGTGATTTCCCCTGCCGTTCTCGACAACACCTTCGCTGCCCTGGGCGATCCGACTCGCCGGGCCATCGTCGAGCGCCTGGCCTTGGGCGATGCCACCGTCCTCGAGCTCGCGGCGCCATTCGCCATCAGCCTCCCGGCCGTCTCGCGGCACCTGAAGGTGCTCGAGCAGGCCGGACTGATCACGCGCGGCCGGGATGCCCAACGGCGCCCCTGCCGCCTGCGACCCGACGCGCTCGAACGAGTGACGGCGTGGGCCGAGCACACGAGGCGAGCTTGGGAGGAGCGCTTCGACCGCTTGGATGAGTACCTGCGTGAATTGCAGGCCCAGGGTGTGGAGACGGGAAAGGACGAGGACCATGACGGACGAACGAAGGGCTGAGCTGACTTGGGCGCTGGAGCGAGAGATCGTGCTGTGTCGCGTGTTCGACGCGCCGCGCGAGCTCGTGTTTGCTGCTTGGACCGACAAGCAGCACTTTTCTCGCTGGTTCGGCCCACGTGGCTTCGCCACGACGGTCCGTGCAGCGGACATGAGCGTGGGGGGCATGCTGCGCTTCGACATGCTCGCGCCCGATGGGACTCTCTACGACAACCGCATCGTCTTTCTCGAGATGAAGCGGCCCGAGCTGTTGGTGTACGACCATGGCCACGATCGCGACGACGATCCGGGGCGCTTCCGCGTCACCATCACCTTCGACGAGCAGAGCGACAAGAAGACGGTGGTCACCATGCGCCAGCTCCACCCGACGAAGGAGCAGCGCGCGGCTGGAATTGGCTTCGGCGCCGTCGAACTCGGCTACCAGACGCTGGACAAGTTGGCCGAACACCTGCGCGCGCAGCGCTAGTTCGTGCCGGTCAGGTCGTGCCGGTCAGCCGGTGCCGGTCAGGTCGTGCCCCAGAGCGTGCCGAGCAGGACGAGCCAGACGATCAGCAAGAAGTCCCAGTACTGGCGCACCAACCGCACGCTCTCGCATCGCGAGCTCGAGTAGGTTGGTGCGCGCTTGGTGACGACGAGCAGAGGAACCAAGCCACCGACGACGTGCAGCGCGTGCAGGACGGTGAGCATGTAGAACGAGAACGCGTATAGCGTGGCGGCGCTGCTGGGCAGCGTGGTGGACGCCACGCTCCGCCAGTTGAGCAGCTGGAGCGCCAGGAAGCCGACGATGGCGGCGAGCGCGACGTGCAGCCACCGAGCCAGCCCGGGCAGGTCGTTCTTGGCCAGGCGTCGCTCGCCGGCGCGTAGCGCCAGGCTCTGCCCAATCAAACAGGCCGTGGCGACCCACAGTCCGACGGGGAGCGCGGGCAGGTGCGCGGTTCGCCAGCCGTCGTTCTGGTAGCGAGTGACGATGTAGCCCACCAGGCTGGCGATGAAGAGCACGCTGAGCGACGCCAAGCCGACGTACATCCCGAGCTGGGCCGTCGAGGTGCCGGGCCAGCTCGGCTCTCGGCGCGGGTGCTCGCTGGGGCGGTAGGTGCTCACGGGTCGCAGGATCGTGACCCCAACTGGGGTCGGCAAGCCAAAACGTCGGGCACGTGTGCTTCCATGACGGCGGAGAGTGTCCCCTGGGCCGTGTCCCCCGCCGGGGACGGGACCACGCGTTCGTTTCCGGGCCGCCCTGCCGGCGTCACGGGCTATAGTTCGGGGGGCCAGGGTCCGCGCGCGCCCCTGAGCCCGGTTCATCATGCCGCTCTGGTCTCGCCACGAACCCGACGAGCTCCGTCAGGAGGAGGACGAAGCACGCTCGGAGCGCGCCAGCGCACTCGAGCTTTCGCTCCAGGAATGGTCGACACCGCGGCGCGCGCGGCTGCTCACCCACAGCCGCCGGCATAACCTGGACATCGCCTCGGGCATCATCGTGGCCTCGGCGCTCGCTGGCCTCGGCATGGTGGTGGTCGACCGACTGTTCCGGCCCGAGTGGGACATCGCCTGGGGCGATCACTGGCTCGGCGCGCCCATCTTGGCGATTTCGGCCGCGGTCCTGATTGGGTTGGCGTGGACGCTGCTGGTCCTCTCGGAGCGGGCCGTGGCCTCGGCCTTCCCCGACTCGGCGCGGCGGCGCGATGCGGTGCGGGTGGTCTGTCACTCGGCGATGGCCGGCATGCTCTGTTGGGGCACCGCCGTCTGGACGTTCTCGGGCAAGGCCGTGAGCCAGACGCTGCTCGGTCGGCTGGGGCCTCCCGTCTTCGCGCTCGGGGTCGTGGGCGCGGTGGCGGCCTGCTCGTGGCTGGGGATCCGAGCGGCCCGGCAGGTGGCGCGTCGGCGCTACCGGGGGGCCCTGCAGCTCGGCGGCGCCTACTTCGCTCTGGCTGCGGCGGCCTTCTGGGCCGACATGAACCTCTACGTTTCGCTCTACGAGCGGCTGCACACGCTGCTCGAGGTCGCCGCGTTCGCGCTGTTGGTCGCGGCCTGTCAGATCTGGGGGTTTGCTGCGCTGCGCGGCTTCGCTTGGTTGCGCTGGCCCACCCGGGGAA
>DATIDO010000589.1:0-6839 GCA_035456245.1 Polyangiaceae bacterium | reverse complement strand
ACGGCTGGCCATTCGTGCTCCCGACGCGTCCCAGGTCCGTGAAGGCCCCTGGCCTACCCCCAGCCTACAGCTGGCGCTGGCCCGGGCGAACCCGCTTGGGACGTGGGCTCAGCCTCGCAGACTCGGGCGGCCCAGCGTGTTCATTCGTGCTGTGAATCAGGGACGTCGGCCGACGGCCGTGGGCGGCAGGGAGCTGCTGGAGTCGCGCAGCCCCAGATGGCCGTTGTCCAGGCGGTAGCCCGGGACTTCGAGTCGGTCCATGAGCGCCGCGCGGTTGGTCCCCACCACCAGGGTCACCTGGGGGTCGTCGCGCAGCTGGACCAGCAGCTGGTGGATGACCGTGGCGGTACGCTGATCGAGGCCCACGTCGGGATCGTCGAAGAAGAAGAAATTGGGCTGAATGGCCATGGCGCGGGCCAAGGCCAGGCGCTTGCGATTGCCGAACGACATGTGCGCGGGCAGGCGATCCCAGTCGGACCTGCGGATTTGCGCCTGTTCGAAGGCTGCCTCGCAGCGCAGCTTGATCTGCTCTTCGCTCAGATCGAGCACGTCGGCGTGGTAGTGCAGGGCGAGCGAGACGTTGGCCATGGCCGTCATGTTCGCGAGCAGACCGCCCTCCTGGAACACGAAGCCCACGCGCAGTCCGCGGCGGAACCGCTCGCTGGGCAAGAGCCCGTGGATGGGGTGGCCTCCGAGCAGCACGGTGCCCCGCTGGGGCGCCAACAGCCCGGCGGCGATGTAGAGCAATGTCGATTTGCCGCAGCCGTTCTGGCCCGTGATCACCACGGCCCGCCCGAGTCCCAGATCCCAATCCACCCCGTCGAGCACCAGCTGACGGTCGTAGCGGAAGTGCACGCGGTCGAGCGTGATCCCCGGTTCGAAGCTGCGCTGCGGCTCGAACAGCTGACTCACGCCAGGCGCCCTCCGAGCAGGACGTAGAAGACGCCGGTCACGATGGCGTTGAAGACGATGCAGGCGAGCAGGGTCTGCACGACGGCGCGGCTCGCCTTGACCGGGACCTCGGTCGGCGACACGCCCACGTCGAGCCCGTAGTAGGAGCACAGCCAGCCAACCAGCGCGCCCAGGCCCGCCGACTTGGTCAAGAACAACGGGATATCCGCGGGCGTCAGGCCCATGGTGACACCCGACTGCCAGTCGCCCACGCCGTGGACGTCCATCATCAGCGCGGCGACGAAACCGCCCATCACGGCCATGGCCGAGAAGTAGACGGTCAGAATGGGCACGCTGACCATCGTTGCGACCATGCGCGGCCACACCAGGAAGCGAGGCGGATCGATGCCGAGTGAGGCGAGGGCCAGCACCTCCGAGTTCACGCGCATCACGCCGAGCTCGGTGGCGATGGCGGTGCCGCTGCGCCCTGCCACGAGGATGGCCGTGACCAGAGGAGCCAGCTCGCGGAGCACCACCGCGACCAGCACACGCCCCGCCGTCTCTCGGTTGAGCGCTCCACCCAGCAGCTCGGTCTGGACGATCAACGTCGCGCCAATGAACAGCGCCACCACGCTGATCAGGCCGAGCGCCTGGAAGCTGGTGTAGAAAATCTGCCGCATGGCGATGGCGCGGCACACCTGCCGAGCGCCTTCACCAGGCGCCTGGGCCGAGCGCCAAGCGGACACCCACGTGACCCAGAGGCCCGAGGTGACCTTCGACACGTGCAGCGCGCGCGCGCCGAGCTGCTCGAGGAGGGAGACGGTCGCCGGTGCGGACTCGGACATGGGTGGCCGAGTCTAGCCCGACAAGGCGAGAGCACGACACCCCCGCCGGGGCGGCGATTCAGCGCGTGGTCTCGCGCTCGATCACCCGCAACGGCACGACGCGCGTGACCGGCACGGGGCCGCTGGGATCCTTGATCATGTCGAGGATCGCGCTGGCGGCCCAGGTGCCGAACTCCTCCATCGGCTGCTGAATCGTCGTCAGACCGAGCACATCCATCATGGGCTGGTCGTCGAATCCAATCACCTGGATGTCCTGGGGCACACGCTTGCCGAGGCGACGCAGCTCCTGCACCACGCCGACGGCCAGGGCGTCACCGGCGCAGGCGATGCCCTGCACGTCGGGGAAGGTCGCCAGCAGCTGATTGACCATGTCGGCGCCGCTCTCAACGTCGACCGACTCGGTCTCGAGTACGACACTGTCGGGGGGGCAGACGGCGCGGAAGCCCTCTTCGCGATCGCGGAAGGCGTGGGCGCCGCGCGTGCCGATGAACAGCGCTTGCTTGGTGGCGCCGTGGGCGCTCAGCGTCTGAGACAGCAGGCGGCCGCCCTCGACGTTGTCGACGCGAATGTGCGGGATCACCGCGGTATTGAAGTCCAGTGCAACGATCGGGATGTTGAGTGTCTCGAACTGATCGCGACGACCATCGCTCAGATCCATCGAGCAAAGAATCACGCCTTCCGACGAGCGCTCAGCCACCAAGCGATCCAGGTGACGATCGGCTTCCTGCTGATCGTGGACGTCGACGAGCACCAGATCGGTGTTCGCGGCCGACAGGCGCCGTGACAGCGCCTTGCAGACCGTGAAGTAGAACGACGTGGTGAAGAAGGGCATGAGGGCCACGACGCGCGGGCGGTTCGGTGCACCTGCGGCCAGACGTCGAGCGGCATTGTTGGGCCGGAACCCCAAGTCACTCATGGCCTTCTGGACCGCCTTGCGTGTCTTGTCCGAGACGCGGCGGCTGCCATTGATCACGCGACTGACGGTGGCGATGCCGACGCCGGCGCGTGCAGCGATGTCGTAAATGGTCGGGGCTGGCATGACGGATGGAAGCGACGAGGCGGCGTGGGGTGACCCGTGGAAGCGAACGAATTAGGCCCGCGGGACGGCAGTTTATCTGCCCGATTCCACCATTCCGTCAAGCGCTACCACCGCGGAGGCGCTTCCACTCCTTGCTCCCCAGCGGAGCGGAACGTACGCTGCGTTTTCGCAGTCCCCCTTTTTGTTTTGGAAAGTCCAAGGTTTGAGCGAGTTCCCCCAGGATCGCAAGGTCGACAGTCGCGCGATGCGCGAAGTGAACAAGTCGATCATTCTCGACCTCATTCGCAGCCGCGATCGGGTTTCGCGGACCGAGCTGGCGCGCACCTCCTCGCTGACCAAACCAACGGTCAGCACAATCGTCGAGGAGCTGATCGCCGAGGGGATCGTCCACGAGGTTGGTTTCAGCAAGAGTGAACCAACGGGTGGGCGCCGAGCGAGGTTGATTGAGTTCAACCCCTCTTCGGCTGCGTATGTGGGTATTCGCTTCGGGGTGGGTTCTCTCACACTCGCGCTGGCCGATGGGCTGGGCCGAGTGCTCGGTCGCGAGGAGACCGAGCAGATCCACGGTGATCCGCGCGCGGCGCTCGAGCGGGCAGCCTTGCTGTTGGCTCGGCTACTGGCCTTGCACGACATCCCGCGGGCGCGAGTGCAGGCGGTCGGCGTCGCAGTGGGCGGTCTGGTGGAGACCGACACGGGGCGCGTCGTGCTTTCGCCGAACTTGGGTTGGGAGGACGTGCCGCTGCGGCAGATGGTGGCCGAGCGCTTCGGTGTACCGGCCGTGGTTGCGAACGTTACCGACGCGGCGGCCTTCGCCGAAGCGCGGTTGGGCGTGGCGCGCGGTGTGCGCGACTTCGTTTGGATCTACGTCGGAACCGGCATCGGGTCGGGCATCTTCGCCGGGGGCGCGCTGTTCCGCGGTCGCTCGGGTTTTGCGGGCGAGATCGGCTTCTGCCGCGTGGCCGCCGACGGTCCGATCCTGGAGCAGGTGGCTTCGGGGCGGGCCATCGTCGAGCGCATGCGCGCGCGCGATCCCCGGTTGCCGGCAGGGACCGGCTCCGCCGAGGTTTTGCGCCTCGCCGAAGAGGGCAACGAGCTCGCTCGCGCCGTGACGAGCGAGGCCGGTGCGGCGCTCGGTCTCCAGGTCGCCCATCTGGTCAACATCATGAATCCCGAGCTGGTCGTGCTCGGTGGTGGCGTGGTCGAGGCGAGTAGCGCCTTCGTCGACGCGGTGCGTGCGGCCGTCGAGGAGCAGGTGCTCGGGCCCGAGCGGGTGCCGGTGATCACCACGGCCTTGGCGGGCGAGTCGGTCACCACGGGCGCCGTGATGCTGGCGATGGATCACGCCGTGCAGAGCGTGCGCATCGTTTCGACGGGCTCGAACGCGCGCGACTCCACACCGCCGCGCTGATTTCCGTCCCTCAGGCCAGCCAGGCCAGCGTGGTCGAGACGAGTTGGTCGAGCGGCACTTCGCCGTTCAAGTGGAGCACTCGTTCTTCGCTCGTGGGAACCTCGAGCGTTGCCAGCTGCGAGTCGAGCAGGGCCCGACCGGCAAAATGGCCCCGGCGCTCTTCGAGACGTCGCGCCAGCGTTGCCGGCTCCACCTCGAGGAACACCAGGCGCCGCTGGATCCCATCCACACCCAGGGCCTTGCGGTGCTCACGCCGCAGTGCCGAACAAGCCAGCACGACTCGACCCGGCTCGGCGTCGAGCAGCGTCGACAGGCGAGCGAGCCAAGGCGCTCGGTCCGCCTCGTCCAGCGCTTCGCCGCGCCGCATCTTCGCCACGTTGCTGGGTGGGTGGTGTGCGTCGGCGTCGACGAAGCGGGCGCCCCAGGCGGTGGCAAGCGCTTCACCGAGAGTCGACTTGCCCGCGCCACTCGGCCCCATCACCACCACCGCAGTCGGTGACGAGGGTGCATGGGTGGGCCCAATCACGGCCTCGTTCGCGGCCGCATTCGCGGCCTCGTCGGAGCTTGCGTCGGTAGGAGGCGCTTCACCTACATCCGTCATGACGTCCGTTTCGTCTCCCGCCATTGGCATGCTGGGGCAATCGCTGCGATATTGGAATGCCTCCCGATGGTCCCTGCGCGCGCGCCCGCCTCTTCTCGCCGCTTCCTCACCTCGCCGCGCTACTTCGCCGGCGCCTGGTGGTCCATTTGCGTGCCCAGCTTGGCTCTTGCCGTTTCGCTGACCACGAACGTTCGGCTCGCGCAGGCCCAATCGCGTGACGCTGCGCCAGCTGGCGCGGCCGCACCCAGTGGTTCGGCGGCCCCTGCACCAGCAGCCGGCCCCGCCGCTCCCGGCGCACCCGCCGAAGGCAGCGCGGAGGATCGACTCACCGTGGCGCGCCGCAAGTTCCAGGAGGCGCTGACGCTCAAGGCAGCCGGCGACTACCTGACGGCCAGCAAATTGCTGAGCGAGGTGGGCGCGGTGAAGATGACGCCGCAGGTCCACTACCATATCGCTGACTGTGACGAGCATCTGGGCAATCTCGTTGCGGCGCTCGGTGGCTACGAGCGGGCGCTCGCGCTGATCGCCGGAGACGTACCCGAGGAGTTCGTGGCGGAAGTGCAGACAGCCGTGACCCGGCTGCGCGCACGCATTCCCAAGGTCGTGCTGGTGCGAGGTCACGGCGCGGAGGCCGCACGTATCGAGCTGGATCAGGTGCAGCTGAGCGGCGACAAGGTCGGCAGCGAGCAACCCGTGAACCCCGGACCGCACGAGATCGTGGCACGCGCCACGGGCTATCAGCTCTATCGAACCTCGGTGACGGTCGAGGAGCAGCACACCAAGAGGGTGGTCATCGATCTGGTGCCGATCCCCGAGGAATCGAAGCCGGCCGAAGCGCGCGGCTATGGCGCTTGGCCTTGGGTCTTGGGCGGCGCTGGCGTCGCGGGTTTGGTGGCTGGGGCGGTTCTGCTGCCTGTCAGTCAGGGCAAAGCTGCCGAGGTCGAAAGCATCTGCGGAGGGACGAACTGCGAAGCGCTCAGCGCTCCAGGCGCCGATCGGGGCACGTACGATCAGGCGCTCGGGCTGGCAGCCGAGGCTCGCTCGCTCGAAGTGGCGGGCTGGATTGCCGGCGGCGTCGGCGCCGGACTCTTGGCCAGCGGCGTGGTCCTGTATTTCCTCGATCCGACGCGGCACACCGAGCAGCCTCAGGCTGGGACCACGTTGGTGCCGAGCGCGCCCGGCAGCCAAGCGGGCCTCAGCTTGTTCTCACGCTTCTAACCGAGCGGTCGCGGCTGGCCGCGACTTCCGACGCGCCTTCCTCAGAAGCCGGCTTGATTCTTGAAGCTCTCGGCCGACGGAGGCTTGGTCGCTGGCGGCTTGGCGCTGGGCGCGGTGGTCGCTGGCGGCTTGGTCGCAGCTGGCTTCGTCGGGACGCGCGCTCCCGAGCGGATCACGGGCTTTTCCTCGGGCACCGGCGTAGCGTCGGGAGTGGTCGCCGTTGGCTTCTCGACGGGCTTCTCGATGGCCGCATCGGCCTTGGGTGCGGACGGCTCGCCGACGGCGGCCGCCACGGGTGGCGGAGCGACGGCTGACGGCACCGACGCGCCGCGGCGGAAGAACGCGAGGCTACCGAGGGCCAGCACGGCGAAAGCCAGCGCGCCCCAACCCACGTTCCGCCAGGTGTGGCGACGCTGCCGAGAGGCCCAGTCTGCGGTCTCGTTGGTCGCGGTCAGCGAGCCCATGCTCTCGCGACTGGCCGTGATCTGGCTGATTGACTCGGACGGCGCCCACATCCCTTCGGGGGCATGATCGGCGCGGTTGATCGCTTCCTCGACCCGGCGTCGCTGATCGGCGCGCAGCTCGGCGAAGAGACTGCGCACGAAGGCGCCGACGTCGGCGTCGGAACCGACTCGCAGGTGAGGGGGGAGGGCATCGAGCGCTCGCAGCATCTCGTCTGCGCTGGCGAACCGGTCCTTCCGATCCTTCTCGAGCGCGCGCATGACGATGGGCTCGAGCTCGGGGGGGTAGTTGGGAATCACGCGGCTCGGGGCGAGCACGCGCTCGTCCGAACAGATGTGGTACATCGTGGCCGCCTCGGATTCGCGGCGGAACGGG
>DATIDO010000588.1:0-3682 GCA_035456245.1 Polyangiaceae bacterium | reverse complement strand
AGGCGTTGCCGGTCCCCAGCTTGAGCAAACCGAACCGCGGCAACGCCTGCCCGAGAGAGCGCGCGCGCCGCACGACCAAGGTGACCATCACCGTGAAAGTCCCGTCGCCGCCGCCCGTCAGTACGGTCCCGTACTGACGCTCGACCAGCGTTTCGGCGATCTCCTCCGCCTCCTCCAAATCGCGGGACACGAACAAGTCGCTGCCCTTCAGGATCTGGTGGAGCGTCGAAATGACCTCGTCGGTGACGCTCTTGGCGTTGCCGTTCACGACGACGGCGATGCGCGAGGTGTGGTCGATCATGCGGCCTCCGTCGCGGAACGATCAGGCTGGTCGGCGCTGGAAGACAGCACGCCCGACGAAGAAGGGCCCCAGTTTTTCGATGTATTCGGAGGTCTGGCGGGTGCCGCGCATCGTCTGCACGACGTGCGAGAGGGGATGGAGCTCCTTGCCGATCAAGCCGATCACGAAGTCGTTGTCGTGCGGGTCGAGACCATGACAAGCGAGCCGCACGTCGTGCGCGAAGTCGGCCGAGCCGTAGCGCTTACCAATCTCGGCGTGCTCGCGCAGAATGCCGCCCTTGTCGCGGGGCTCCAAGCGCTCGAAGGCGCCCTTGCGGCGCAGCGGGTACCAGACGGCCCAAGGCCAGGCCGGGTTGGTCACCGTCTCGAGCGGGCGGTGCACCATCCAGTACTCGAGATCTTGCTCGTAGCCGGTCGAATAGGCGCGTCCGAGCATGGTGAACTCGTCGTGTACGGTGAGGCTGGCGGCGCGCAGCTGGGGCCGCACGTGGACGACGAAGGCGCTCGGATCCAGGCTGGCCGTGAGCACTCCGAAGCGCGCGGGGTGGTTCACGTCTTCGTAGATCACCGTCGTCACGCCACGCGATACCAAGCGCTCGCCGAGCGCCAGGGGATCGAGCGCGTCGGGCCCTCGGGTCGGCGCCTCGATGACCAAGAGCTGCATGAACGTGCGCTGGTCGAGGTACTGCACCGCACCGTCGATGGGGGCGCCTCGTTCGCGCAGATCGAGCGCGTCGGTTCCGTCGTGTGATCCGTCGTTTCGACCGGCCATGGCGGCCAGATACACCCGGCCGGGGCCCGAACCAAGGGCCGTGACTCGCCAGGCCCTTCTGATAAGCTCCGCCCGCCTTGAACCCCAGCTCTGCCGTTTCCGTGCTCTCTCATCCGCTGCCCGGTGGCATGCGCGATTTCTTGCCAGGTGAGGCGCGCGCACAGGAGGCCTTGGTCGGTCGCGTGCTCGGCACGTTCGAGCTGCACGGCTTCCAGCAGGTGGGACTGCCGGTGTTCGAGTACACCGACGTGCTGGAGCGCGGACTGGGCGCCATCCCGCCCAGCAGCATGCTGCGCTTCGTCGAGCCCGACAGCGGTGAGGTGGTGGCGCTGCGTCCCGACATGACGCCGCAGGTCGCGCGTCTGGTAGCGACCCGTCTGGCAGACGGTCCTTTCCCTGCGCGACTCGCCTACCGAGGCTCGGTGTTACGCCGTCGTCACGAACGCGCTCGTCACGAACAGCAAGTCCTGCAGGCAGGCATCGAGCTGATCGGCCGGGGTACGGGCGGCACGCTCGACGCCGACCTCGAGGTGCTCTCGGCCACCACGAGCGCAGTGCGCTCGGCGGGTCTGGACGAGTTCGTCCTCGATCTGGGCCACGGCGGGCTTTCGCGCTCGCTGATCGAGCGTGTCGAGCCGGAATTGAAGGCCGCGCTGCTCGAGGCGCTCTCGCTCAAGGATCAGGCCGAGCTGGTGCGTCGCGCCGAGCGGGGCGGTCTGGCGCGTGAGCTGGTGCGCGAGCTGGCGCTCCTGGTCGAGCTGCACGGCGACATCGGCGTCTTCGAGCGCGGACGGCATGGGCTCTCGGTTCGCGCGCAGGGCGCGATTGCCGAACTCGAAGAGCTGCACCGCCGCGTCGAGCAGAGGGGCCTGGCCAGTAGCGTCGTCATCGATCTCGGCGAGACGAGTCAGGTGGCCTACTACACTGGCTGCACCTTCCAGATCCTGGCGGAAGGTCCCGGTCAGGCGGTCGCCTCGGGCGGTCGCTACGACGAGCTGCTGTCGGCCTTTCATGTCGAGCTGCCGGCGGCAGGCGCGGCCATCCACATCGACCACCTGCGCTGGGCCCTCGGTAACGAGAACGTCGGCGAGCCGTGTCGCGTGCTGGTGGTGCCCGGAGGACCCGAGAGCGGTGACGCTGGCGGCGACGCTGGCGCCGAACGGGCACTCGCGACGCTGCGAGCAGCAGGAATTCCCAGTGTTGTGGCTGTTTCGGACCAGGCCCTCGACTACGCCCGTGCCTGGCGCTACTCCCACCTCGTTCGACTGACCGAGGCCGACTCCGTGCGCCTGATGCGTGTGGACGAGGGCGCCGAGCACGAGCTCGGAGTCCTGACCCTGGCCGAAGCCGTCGAGCGACTCCGCCGCTGAACGACCCTGCAGCTGAGCGACCCCCTGCGGGACACTCGAAGCGGAGCGCAAGAACCAAGTCTCCCGACCTCGACAGGGGTCGGTTCCAACCAGCACGGCCTCGCGGCCCCCCCAGAGCGAAGAATCGTATGTCAGCAGTGGTGATCGTGGGCGCCCAATGGGGCGACGAAGGCAAAGGCAAGATCGTCGACATCTACACCGAGTTCGCCGAGGTGGTGGTGCGCTACGCAGGTGGGCCCAACGCGGGCCACACCCTCGTGGTGAACGGCGACAAGCTGGTGGTGCGTCTGCTGCCGAGCGCCGTGTTGCGCCCGCAGACGCGCTGCGTGCTCGGCCAAGGCATGGTGGTCGATCCCACCGTGCTGGTCGGCGAAATCGACGAGCTGATCCGTCGTGGTCACAAGGATCTGGAGTCGCGTCTGCTGCTCAGCGACCGCGCGCACCTCATCCTGCCGTACCACATCCTGATCGACGAGCTGCGTGAGAACGCGGCCGCCGCCAGCAACAAGGCCATCGGTACGACCAAGAAGGGCATCGGCCCGACCTACGAGGACAAGGTGCGTCGCACCGGCGTCCGCACCGGTGAGCTGAAGGACCTCGCCAAGCTCGAGGCTCGCATCTCGGCCGCCCTGGCAGCTTGGAAGCCGACCATCGAGTCGCTCGGTGGCAGCGTCCCCGATGCTCGTGAGATCGTGAACGCGCTGCGTCCGCTGGCCGCCCGCTTGGTGCCGCTGCTCGGCAACGCTTCGCTCGTCACGGACGAAGCCATCAAGACCGGCAAGCGCGTGATGCTCGAGGGCGCGCAGGGCACGCTGCTCGACGTCGACCACGGCACGTACCCCTACGTGACCTCCAGCTCGGCGGTGGCCGGCGGTGCAGCCATCGGCGCGGGCATCGGTCCGAACCGCATCTCCAGCGTCATCGGCATCACCAAGGCCTACACGACGCGCGTCGGCGGCGGCCCGTTCCCCACGGAGTTGAACGACGCCACCGGTCAGCATCTGCGCGACGTCGGTGACGAGTACGGCTCGGTGACGCGTCGCCCCCGCCGCACCGGCTGGCTCGACCTGCCCGCGCTCAACTACGCCTCGCGCGTGAACGGCATCGACGGTCTCGCCCTCACCAAGCTGGACGTGCTCACCGGCCTCGACGAGATCAAGATCTGCGTCGCCTACGACACGCCCGAGGGGCGCGTGACCGATCTGCCGATCGATCTGCTCGACGATCCCACCCAGGCAGT
>DATIDO010000587.1:0-2678 GCA_035456245.1 Polyangiaceae bacterium | reverse complement strand
CGACGCGGATCTCCACACCCGCGCGCCGCAGGTGTTGGACGAGTTCCAGGTAGAGGGGATCCGCCTCACTCATCGGCTCAGGCCGCCGACTTGCCGCCCCTCAAGAACTCGCCGTCGTCGAACTGCTGCGGGCTCAGCTCGCGCACGCCGTCGTGGCTCATCTCGATCACGCGGGTAGCCACGCGGCTCACCATCTCGCGGTCGTGGGTGACGAAGATCACCGTGCCTTCGAAGGTGGCCAGGCCGTGCGTCAGCGAGCGGATGGCCTCCAAATCCAGGTGGTTGGTCGGCTCGTCGAGCAAGAGCACGTTGGACTGGGTGATCATCAGCTTGGCCAGCAGGAGCCGGACGGTCTCACCACCGGAGAGCACCTTGGTCGGCTTGAGCGGCTCGTCCTTGGTGAACAACAGGCGGCCGAACAGGGCGCGCAGGTTCTCCTCGTCGGCGTGGGTGTTCCACTGCCACAGCCACTTGTGAGCGCTCATGTCGCTCTTCTCGATCGCTTCGTGGTGATCCTGCGGCATGTAACCGATGTGGGTCTCGTAGCCCCACTCGATCTTGCCTTCGTCCGGCTTCACGTCGCCGTGCAGCATCTTGATGAAGGTGGTCTTGCCGATGCCGTTGGGCCCCACGATGGCGACCTTGTCGCCGCGCATGATGCTCATGTTGAAGCGCTCGACGATCACCTTGTCGTCGAAGCTCTTGGCCAGCAGCTCGATGCCGACCACCTGCTTGCCTGCCGGGCGCTTCTGCTCGAAGCGGATGAACGGGCGCTGGATGTTCGAGCGCTTCAGGTTGGCCAGCTCGCGCTTCTCGCGCTCCAGCTGCTTTTCGCGGCTCTTCACCTGACTGGCGCGGCTACCGGCACGGAAACGCTGCACGAACTCCTGCAGGTTCTCGATGCGCTTCTGGCGAGCCGAGTTGCCGAGCTCCATCGTGCTGCGAGCCTCGGCCTTGGCCTCGACCATGTCGTCGTAGTTGCCCGGGTAGACGATGATCGTCTCGTAGTCGATGTCGGCGATCTTGGTGGTGACGGAGTTGAGGAAGTGACGATCGTGGCTGATCACCACGAGCGTGCCCTCGTAGCCCATCAAGAACTCCTCGAGCCAACGGATGCTGCCGATGTCCAGGGCGTTGGTCGGCTCGTCGAGCAGCAGCGCGTCGGGCTTGCCGAACAGCGCCTGGGCCAGCAGCACGCGCACCTTGTCGCCGCCGGTCAGCGAGCTGACGGTCTCCGTGTGCAGGCTGGACTCGATGCCCAGGCCCTCGAGCAGCGCGGTGGCCTCGCCCTCGGCCGTGTAACCGTCCTCTTCGGCGATCACCATCTCCAGCTCGGCGAGGCGCATGCCGTCGTCGTCCGTCAGGTTGTCGCCCTTGGAGAGCAGGATCTCCTTCTCGCTCATGGCCTTCCACAGCGGGCCGTTGCCCATCAGCACCACGTCGATGATGCGGGTCGACTCGAACTGGTAATGGTCCTGGCGGAGGATGCCGGTCTTCTTGGGGCGCGACACTCGGCCGCTCATCGACTCCAGCTCACCGGAGACGATCTTCATGAACGTCGACTTGCCGGCTCCATTCGGTCCGGTCAGGCCGTAGCGCTCTCCCTGGTTGAAGGTGACGTTCACCTCCTGGAAGAGAACCTGCGACCCGAAGTTCATCGAAACGTCCGTTACGGTAATCATGAGATTCTGCCTGGCTGAAGGGCGCCGGAACCTAGCAGGCGCGGGCCGTTGGACCAGACCAACCCGCAGAAAGCACGAACCTTGCAGGATGGCGGACTCGGGACAGCCGGCTTTTGCCTGGGCCCCGGTCCGACACCTCCAACTGCAGGCAATCGAGCCATCGAACGTCCAGCGGCTCGGCTTCGTCCAACCTGCGGTGCTCGCATTTCCGGCCTGGCACGGCAGCGCCAAAGCGCCAACAAGCACGGCGGCGCCAGCAGCACGGCAGCACGACGACCGGCCACGCTAGGATCGATTTCGTCCTAGGACATTGTCCGCGCATTCCGCCCCCGGCTGGCCGCCCCCAGACTGAGCCCATGCTCGTCTACCTCGGAATTCAGGACCTGACGCTGATCGAGAACGCCCGGCTCGAAATGTCCGCCGGCCTCAACGTGCTGAGCGGCGAGAGCGGAGCCGGCAAGTCCGTCGTGCTCGACGCGCTCGGCTTCGTCGCCGGGCAAACGCGGGCTCGCGCCAAGGTGCGCGCTCCCGCCGCCCTCGGCCAGGTCGAGGCCTTGTTCGAGCTCTCCGAAGAAGACCGCCGCGCCCTCGCGCCGATCCTGGAGCGACTCGAGCTGCCGCTCGACCGTGAGCTCTCCTTGTCGCGACGCATCGACGCCAACGGCCGCAGCCGCTGCTTCGTCCAAGGTTCGTTGGTCCCGGCCCGCATCCTGGGTGACATCGCCGAGCAGCTCATCGAGTTCAGCGATCAGGGCGACTCCCACGCGCTGCGTTCGCCACAAGCCCAGCTCGAGCTGCTCGACGGCTGCGCCGGCCTGGAACCGCTGCGTTTGGCCTACCAGGAGCCCTACCAGCTGTGGCTCCGCAGCACGGTCGAGCTGGAGGAGGTCCAGCGGCGCGCCGCCGAGGCCGAGCGACGCCGGGACTTCCTGGAGTTCCAGCTGAACGAGCTGGCGGGCTGCGCCGAGCTCGACTTCGCCCGCGAGACCGAGCAAC
>DATIDO010000586.1:0-5324 GCA_035456245.1 Polyangiaceae bacterium | reverse complement strand
GGCTGGCGGCTGCCACAGCTTGCCTTGAGCGTTCCGGGGGTGGCGAACCAAGAGGCGCACGTCCATCTGTTCACCGTTCTGCACGTGATAGGTGGTGAGCACCGCCTGATCGATTTCCAGCATCAACCGCCCGGTGACGATCGAGTGCAAGCGACTACCGCGGTGTTCGGAGCCGTGGCTCGTCTGCACTGCGATGCCGCGAATCAAGGCGAACGGAACACTGGCCGATGCCTTGATGGGGAGCGACGACATGAGCCCCTGGCCCAGGAACGCGCCCTTCTCGAAGACCGCGATGGGCCCCTTCTCCAACAGACCACCCGATTCGTTCTTGAAGCGAGCGACGCGAAACGGGTGCCGCAACGAATCGGGCACGCCGTAGTCCGGCGCGAACAAGTAGACGGCTTCACCGGGAATCGTGACATTGGTGAGGAGCACCATGGTCGCGCTCTGATCGGGGATGGTGACCTTGACGGGCACGTCGTAGCGGGTCGACCCCGTCTGCGCGGCTACCGCTGCCAACCGGCTGGTGTCGCGTACGCCACCGACGCCGCCCAGCTGCGCTGCCTGCGTCACGGGTGGGCTCGGCCGACCCGGCTTCGACGCGGACGGCGCGGCTCCACCGCTCGCCCTCCCTGCCGGCGCTTTCGCTGCCGCCTTCTTCTCCGCGTTGAGGGCAGCATCGGCCAGCGGATCTTCGTCGAACTCGTACCCTCCGGCCTCTTCCGGGGCAGGCGCCGGCGCCGCGGCAGGCGCTGCCGTCGCTTGCTCGTAGAGCATGTCGCCCTCGGGCACGGCGCTCACGATCTCTCCGCTGTCGGTGACCAGAGGCCGCGGCGGCACGATGGGCTCCCCCAAGTCCGACTCGAAGGCAATCGGGGCGCCCGCCACGAGCGAGACATTCACGTCCGTCCAGTCCTCGCCCGACTGGTTCTGCACGATCCCCCACGCCTGCAGCTCGGCCTTTCCTTTGCCGTCGACGACCAAGCGGTAGGAGGGGCGCCAAACGGGCGTCTCCGCCAAATAGCCCACGGTCACATCGTGCGACGTCCCGTCCAGCTCGAGCGTGACCGTGCGCAGACCCGGGCGCTTGTCCGGTGGCTTGCCTTCCCAAGCGTCCATCGTCGCCTCGAAGCCGGGATCCCGCGTGCCCTCTTCATCCTCTTCGAGTTCGACCGGGAACGAAGCAGCCCGCACCGTGGAGCCGCCCTTCTCCAGGATGGCGAGCGTGGCCAAGAAGTCGCCGACGTTCTCGCGCCGCAAGCTGAACTGCACGTCCTGCCCATCGACGTGACCCTCACGCTCGAAGTAGGCCACGCCGTTTCGGTAGACGACCACACGCCGCACCGGCAGTTCGTTGACGTGAACCTGCGGCGCCTTGGCGCAGCCCGTCAGCACCCACAACGCCAATCCCGCGCTCCAACCCAAGCTCCCTCGCAGCATGGCGCGAGCCTACAACGGCCTCCGCCGCTTCGGCGAGGGCGCATTTTCACCTGCGCGGAGCAGGCACGAGACCGCGCTCCGTCACTAGCGGCAGGCACCTACTGACGCCGCCAGGCGTCAGTAGCGGCAGGCACCTACTGACGCCGCCAGGCGTCAGTACCTACAAGCAGAGCCCACCATGCCGGGCACCTCGTCACCGTAGGCATAGTGAGCGTAGTGACCAGCCAGGCGGGCGTCCGGCGGCCAGCCGTAGCTACCGATACCCGACCAGGCGAAGCCACCGGTGCAGATCGTGGGCGTGCCCTTGATGGCGCGAATGAGCCGGAGACTCGACCACTCGAGCGCCCGCTGATCGAGCACACCAGCGCTGACCGCCGCCTGAACGTAGAGCGGAATGGCTGCGTCGCCCATCACCTTGAGCGTCTCTTGAGCCTTACCGAGCTCCTCGAGCAGCATGCCGGTGCGGCCGATCATCGCCTCTTGCTTGCGGCCCGTGTAGAGCTCCCAGAAGCGCGCCGAGATGCCCTCGACTCGAGGATCGTAGCCCGCGATGTCCTGCAGCTCGGAGTAGAGCTCGTAGGAGCGAGTGATGTCGGCTGGCGTCTGACCGCTGGTGCCCTTGGCCAGGATCTGCTCGAGCTCACCGATCAGCTGCTTCACGCGCTCCTCGTGCTTCTTCAGCTCGGCCATGGTGAGGGTCCCCACCTCGACGGTCGGTTGGGCCTGGGCGGGTCGCACCAGCACCTTCACCTCGGCGGGCAAATCGCCGTAGCCGGCCACCTGGAAGATCTTCGAGAGGTTGCCCGTCACCTGTCCGCGAGCGTCCGTCTTGCCCATGCTGAAGCGCGAACTGCCGGCGCTCAGCATGACCTCGAGGTTGCGCGCGTAGCTCTGGTTGCACGCGGTCTCGCCCTGGGGCTTGCCGGCCACCTGCTTCTTGGTGATGGGATTGCGTTGCACGACCTCGTCGCCATGCAGGCGCTCCTCGTAGCGCTGCATCACAGTGACCGGGATCACGTCGCAGCGTGAGACCTGGTAGATGGTCACCCGCGCGTCGTCCCGTGCAGCGTCGAGCTCGGCCGTGTAGACGGTCGAACGCGGCTTGCCGTACTCGATGGCGGTGCCGGACGGATCGTCGACCATGCGCACGCTGGTCTTGGGGCTACAGCCCGCCAGCAGAATGATCGCACCAAGCGCCTTAACAAGCCGCATCTCGTTCATGGGTTCCAATCCTATCCTCCCCTTGGCGGGGCCCGCCAAGTCAAAGGTTTGCGCTAGTCTCCACCGGGTTCAAGCCCCGAGGCTCCCGTGCCGCCCTTCCGGCGACACCGGCCCACGAATCTACGCAGCCCCCTCCCCACTCCTTCCCCCTCGAGAGGCGCCACAGGCACCACGACTTCGCCCCGGCGACGCGAACCATCAGCGCGCCCCCAATGACGAAGAGGCGGAGTCCTCTAGAACTCCACCTCTCCTTCTGGCCTCTCGACTCTCTCACCGCCGGCCCGCCGCGGCTGGCACGGCTGTCTGCGGACCCATTCAGCTGGCCTTCGCTTCCGGGACCACCGTTCTCGCACCACCCACGGTCACCTTCTTGGGGAGGGCCGCGACAGGTTTGGGTACTCGTACACGTAGCTGACCATGTTCGATCTCGGCCGTTACGCCATCTGCGTTCACACCCTTCGGTAGTACGAACGCCCTTTGGAACGAGCCGAACGACCGCTCCAAGCGGCGGTAGCCCTCCGCCTCCTCTCGCTTCTCACTCTTGCGCTCGCCCTTCACGGTGAGCACGCCGTCCTGCACGGTTACGTCCACGTCCTCCGGCTTTACGCCCGGCACGTCGGCAGTGAGCAAATATCCATCGGACGTTTCCTCGATGTCGACCGCCGGATCGAAGCCACGCGGCGCACGCCGCACACCCCGAACTTCGTTGGCGAACAGATCATCGAACTGATTCCACAGCGTCAACATGACAATGGTCTCCTTCTGGGCACGTCGGCCCTTTGGCGCAGCTGCGCCTAGGTCTTGGTTTTCCGGGCCCCGCACACCAGCGCTCACTACGAAGCGCCGGCTCTCGAGCCCGTCGTCCCCACTTTCCCGAGGACACCAGCAACCTAAGTTCACGTCCCAACTCGTCAACACCTCTCCCAGGTTGTTTTCTGGCCCCCGTCCGACGCCCCTCCCAGGTTACTTTCGGGCCCCGGTCCGACGCCCCTTCCAGGTTGATTTCGGCCGCATCACCACCTCTCCCAGGTTGCTTTCGGGCCCCGGTCCGACACCCCCGGCCGCCCTCACCCGAGCCATCGGAGCAGTCCCCCTTCCCCCTCTCCCGGGTTGATTGGGTCCCCTCCCCCGGGTTCCGCGCCGGCGCGACTCTGCTCGTTGCCCCGCGCGTGCGCGCAGGAAATCGTAATTGGTGGTGCGATTTCGTTTGACGAGAAATCTGGGTGCGCGCGCTCGATGGCGCGTGGCGGGCTGACTTTCGGTGGTTGCTGCGCGCTGGCGGCGTGATGCTGCGCGCTGGCGTCGCGGAGATCATTTTCATCGAGAGGGTGTGCGTTCGTGCGCTGGCGAGGCGCTGAGAGGGGCGAAATTTTCGGGGTGTAGAGTGCCGCCATGGGCTCCCTCGCATCGGTGTCGGACGACGAACTGGTAACTGGCCTCAACGCGCTCGAAACGCAGCAGCGCAGCACGATGGCAGCGATCATCGAGCACCTCGTCGAGATGGAACGGCGACGACTGCATCTGCGCTTGGGCTACTCGTCGCTCTACGAGTACTGCCCGAAGGCTTTGCGGCTCAGCGAGGACGAGGCCTATCGGAGGATGACGTGCTCACGTTTGGCCGCGCGGCAGCCTGAAATCATTGTGCGTCTGGCACGCGGGGAGCTGAGTTTGACCACGGTGACGATGCTGAAGCCGCATTGGTCGGCGGAATCGGCCGCGGAGCTGCTCGAAATGGCGTCGGGAATCAGCAAGCGAATGCTGAAAAAGCGGCTGGCAGCGAGGTTTCCGGAGCGGCCGAGACCGGATGCGATTGAGCGGGGTCGGACGCGGCCGACGGGAGCCGAGCGGTGGCGAGTGGAGGCGGAAGTCGGCGAATCGACTCGGGACCTGCTGGAGCGAGCGCTCGACCTGATGATGCATGTGAATCCCGAGCGAGCGCTCGAGCCGGTGCTGGAGCGAGCGTTGGGATTACTGGTCGCGAAGCTCGAGAAGGAGAAGCGCGCGACCGCCGATCGCCCTCGGCCGACCGCGCCGAATTCCGCGCCGGCGCGGAGGGTGGATCCGCAGAAGCGCGGACGCCCCGCCATCCCGCGAGCCACGGTGCGCGCCACCTACCAACGCGATCAGGAACGCTGCTCCTTCATCGCGCCCGACGGCAGACGCTGCGAACAGCGTCACTTCCTCGAAATCGACCACCGAATTCCGTGGGCGCGAACCCGCGATCATTCACCAGAGAACCTCCGAGTCCTCTGCCGCGCCCACAACCAACTGCTCGCGCCGGGGCCCGGAACGTATCAGTCGCTGGGACCGAGCCAGCGACCGGCGAACGTCAGGAACCGCGTTTCCGCGTCGTAGACGAAAAAGAGAAAGGGCCGGTTCACTTCGAAGTCGCGGTTCGGCTCCTCGCCGCCACCGTCGTCCCAGCCTTCGACCGCCGTGGCGGCCGCCGCTTCGATGCCCTTGTCGTCCATGGCCACCGCCGCCGCATGGAACACCTTGCGCATCGTGAATTCGTCGCAGTCGAAGCCGAGGCGCTCGTAGAAGTCGATGGTGGTCGGAGCAATGTCGATCTGGGGCATGGCGAAGCGGAACGAGTCGACGCTCGCCGTGTCGCGCGCGGCGCTCAGCTCGTCCAGGCTCAGAGCGAGGGTGAAGTCTTCCAG
>DATIDO010000585.1:0-5848 GCA_035456245.1 Polyangiaceae bacterium | reverse complement strand
ATACGAGCCGACGCCGATGCAGTAGCCGTTGCCGGGCGCGTCGTAGAAGTTGTTGAACTGGTGGCCGCGCCCGTACATGACGCGGGGCATGCGCTGATCGACCAACTTGGAGAACCAGTTGTGGTGGTAGGTCACGCGCAGGTGGCCCCAGTCCTCGGGGTGATCGCCGCCGCCCGAGCCGTTCAGGCTGGCCAAGCGGTGATCGTGGCTCGCGTCGGTGTACCAGAACTTGCTCCACGACACGGTGACGAAGTCCGAGGCGTTGGTGATGTCGAGCAGGCCGTCTTCGGCGTTCCAGACATTCAGGTGATCGAACCAGACGTGGTGGGCGCCGCTGGCCGACAGCGTGTCGCCAGGGCCTGCGTTGGGCCAGACGCCGTTGACGTTCAGGTTGGCGATGATGACGTTGCTGTTGTTCTTCACCGTCAGGCCGCCGACGATGGTCGCATTCTCGTTCTGGCCGATGACGGTCTTGTTGGAGACGACCGAGAGTGGGTAGCCATCGCCGTCCGAGGTGGTGTTGATGGTGCCGGAGACCACGACGACGCGCGGGGCCTTGTCCTGAACGGCCGCCCGCAGCTGCGCCAGCGTGGTGACGACGGTCGGCGTGGCCGAGCCACCGCCGGTCGTGCCGTTGACGCCCGAGGCGTTCACGGTGGCGAAGCCAATCAGCTCGTCCGGACAAGCATTCGAGCTGCCGCCGGTCCCGCTGCCGCCCGAGGAACTGCCGCCCGTGCCTGCACCACCCGTCGCTGCGCCGCCGGTGCCGTTCCCCGCCCCACCGCTTCCGGGCGCTCCGCCCAGCGAGCCAGCGCCGCCGCTCGAACTCGAGCCGCCACCCACGCTCGCCAGCCCACCCGAACCCAGCGACGTGCCGCCGCTGGCCGGGCCGTCCTGGTCGCCAGCGTCATCTCCCGCCGCGCCGCAGCCCATGGCCACGAGCAGCGCACCGACCGAGACAGCGCCAAGCGACGGCCCGAGACCAAACGCGCGAACCGAAGAACGACGGAGCGAGAGTTTCATGCCCCTTCGGTTGCACCGTCGGTGCCGGACCCGTCAGATTTCACTCGCAGACCTGGCCAGCGTCGACGAAGACGAACACCTCGCGCCGCATCTTGGCGCCGTCCCCGTCCGTCACCTCCAGCGCAAAGCTCGTGGGGCCGCAGCCGGTCGGCGTGAACGTCGCCTTGCCTCCGCTGATGGACACCGTGCCGCCCACGGCTGCCGGTGAGGTGTAGCTGGGGGACTTGGTGTAGCCGACGAACAGCTTGGGGAGATCGACGCTCACGCTCGTGCCGGGCGTGGTGACGAAGTGCGGCGCAGCCGCGAACGCCAGATACTCTTCCAGCTCGGTGTAGCCGTCTCCCTCGAAGTCGGTGTTCGACTCGACGAAATCCCCGGCTTCGGACTGCGGGTTCGTTCCGCCAGCCAGTTCCCACCAGTCGGGCAGGCCGTCACCATCGCTGTCCCAATCGGCCGGACGCGACTCTTTGGGATAGGACTCGTAGCCGCCGACGTCGGCCTCGCTGTCGGGCAAGCCTTTCACGCCTGACCTGCTGCCGGTGTAGGTCGTGGTGCCGTTCAGGGTTTCCTTCACCACGCGGATGTCGTGGTCGTCGAAGACGGGAATGGTGTTGCCCACGTCGGAGAGCACGCTCTTGAAGGCGTCACGCGCGCTGTCGATGTGCGCCAGCGAGTCGAAGAGCGGCGCCGCCGTCGGGAAGACGTTCCACGTGGGGGCCGGGTTGCCGTTGCTCAGCGTGAAGCGCCGCCCGCAGGCCTGGTTCGTGCCATCGCAGGCGAACGAGCCGTTGGTATTCTGCAGCACGTTGTCCTTCAGGTACGCTTGCAGCGTGCCCTGTCCGTAGTTCTCGAGATCCATCGAGAACATGACCTCGATCTTCGTGGCTGGGCCCTTTTTATAGTAGTTGCCCACGAAATTGGCCTCGTGGACCTGTCCGTCGTTGGCGCGACCGCCGTGGTTGTAAACGACGTTGTTGAACAGATCGAGGCGACTGTTGAAGACGTTGTTGCCGTCGATGGCGCTGCCCATGCTGAAGTTGCGCCCCTCGCAGTGCGCGAGCAGGTTGTGGTGGAACGAGCCCACGTTGCCGCTGATGGTGCCGGCGTAGCCGTGCTTGGTGCCCGCCGGGTAGTTCTGGTGGTTGGCGATGTTCAGGCACTCGGAGATCAGCGTGCGCTGCAGGGTGATGTGTTTGGCGCTGCGCGAGCTGAAGCCTTCGTCGATCGTCCAGCTGATTGAAGCGTGATCGACGATCGAGTGGGTCGCGCCGGTCAGGCCCATGCCGTCGTACGTGGGCCCGGCGCCCAAACGAACTCGCAAATGCCGTAAAGCCACGTCCGTCGAGCCCGCCACGCCGAAGGGCGCCGAGCGCACCACGATGCCCTTGCCGGGAGCCGTTTGCCCAGCCACCGTCACGTAGCTCTGGTTCAAGGTGAGCCGCGATTTCAGCTGGATGATGCCCGACACGTCGAAGACGATGGTGCGCGGGCCGCGGTCGGTCTCCACCGCGTCGCGCAGGCTGCCGGGTCCGGCATCGTTCAGGTTGGTGACGTGGACGACCTGGCCACCGCGGCCACCGATCGCGAACCGGCCGTAGCCTTCCGCCCCGGGGAAGGCGTCCTTGCGAGAGCGGAAGTACCAAACGGCGCCGCGCGTGATCTGGCCGCCTGCGCCGATTTCGTCGACGCGCCAATAGTAGCGGTCGATGTTGCTGAGGTGCTCGACGTCGATTTCGTCGGCGCTCTGGTTACCCAGGAACTCCGGCGAGTCGTGGTCGGCCGCCTGCACCCGGTTCGGATCGGTCCCGAAGTAGACGTCGTGCGAAGCCGTACCCGGCGCTGCGTCCCAGCTCAGCGTGAGCGAGCCGTCGTCGGCCGCGACATGCTCGTCGTTGTGGCTCGGCGAGGGATTTTGGGCTTGAGCGGCTCGGTTGGGGACGTCCAGCTCGAGCGTGTTGACGTAAAGGGGGCCGCTCGCGGTGTAGGTGAGGACGACATCCTTGCCGCCGGTCGCGTCGAAGGCGACGTAGGAGGTCGCCGCGGCGTCATTGGCCAGCACCCCGCTCGTGGGGCTCAGATCGTTCACCTGGGCTGCGCCGTCGACGGCCACGTCGATCTTTCCCCCGCTCGAACCGTTGGGCACGTTGTGCACGGTCAAGAGCGCGTGGCGGCCGGCAGCCAGCCCCTTCAACGTGAGACGGATCTGCGAGCCCGAGCCGCCACCCTCGACGGTCACGCCATCACCGGCCAACCGCGCGTAGTTCGGCGCCTGAACGACGGCCTTCTGCCAGACGGACGTGAGGCCGGAGCCGGTGGAGCCGGCCTTGGCCAACGTGAAGGTCACGCCCTCGACGGTCTTCGCTGCCGAAGCTCCCTCGGGAACCGGCCACGCCACGTAGCCAGGCTCGGTGACCTCACCGCTCTGCCGGCCCACGATATCCAAGTCGATCAGCACGACCGGGCCCGCCAAGCCGGGAGCCGGGACGAGCTCGAGCGGAGTCGCCACCGTGGCAACGCGGGGTCCCCCAGGAATCAACGTGCCACCGCTGCCCGGAGCGGCGCCAGTACCATTGCCCCCGCCCGAGCCTGCGCCTCCATTCGAACCATCGGGGCTGTCGGAGCTGCCTGGCGCTGCGCCATCGGGACCCGTGCCGTCATCGGGGCCCCCTCCACCGCAGGCCATGACGGCACCAACCGAGAGCAACAGAGTCGCCAGGGAAGAAAGCCGGGGCACGCTTCGAGCGAAGAGCATGTCCGTCGGTTGCGCTCACCCCGGGCTGGGCGTCAGAAATCGCGCGCTCCGCCGGCCCCGCGGCTCATTCTCCCTGGAACTCGTACAGCTCGACCCAGTCGTAGGCGACGAAAGCGCCCGCCGTCGTCTCGTCCACCGCACCACCCCAAGCCGTCTCCGACGTGGCCCAGATGGTGAGCAGCACGTTCTGGGCGAGATCCATCTTGTCGATGTGCTGGGTCCAAGTGCGCACCACCTGATCGTCGACGGAGAAGAACGCGGCACTCGGCGTCCACTCGATGGTGTAGACGTGATAGTCCTCGCTCGGATCGAAGCCGACGTCGATCTTCTCGGGGTCCATGGTCGGCGTCACCGACTCCGTGACCGGCGGCGTCAACTCCGGCCCGGTGTAAACCATGGCGTTGAACTGGATGTTGGACGGCTCGTTGCCGAGACACTCGATGTCCAGCTCGTTCCAGTCGTCGGCCGGCCAAGGCGTGTAGATGGTGACGAGCGAAGAGACGACGGCCGAGCCCTTGGCCAGCTTGGCGCGCGCCCGCACCTTGCCGTAGGTCAGCGTCTGCGTGGAGCGAACCTCGGCGCCCAAGAATTGCTTGGGCGCGCCGGTGTCATCCACGGTCCCCTCGGGCGCGGGAAGCAGAGTCGCGCGCAGCTCGCCTCCTTCCACCTTCACCGAGTCGGCCGAAAACAGCGCCAAGTTGGTGCCCCACGAGTGGGTCATCAGCTGCCAGCGTGAGGTGTCGAGCGTGTCGAAGTCGTCGCGGAAGAGCAGCTGGTAGTCGTCGGCATTCGGCGTCTCGCCGCTGCCGTTGCCACCGAGGCCGCTGCCGCCCGTTCCCCCGTTCACGTTGCCTCCGCTGGCGGCACCATCTGCGCCGCCGTCTGGTGCGCCGCCATCGACGGAGGACGACTCGCAGCCGAGCTGAAAAACTACACCCATGAGACCCAGCGCGAGGAGTTGCTTCATGTGCCCACCTTGCTCACTCGACCGGGAAAGCGCTTCTCGTTTTGTGCTCGACGCCGTTCGCGCCGCGGTTCACTCTGCCGCATGCCCGACGCGCTGTTCCAAGGCTTCCCCATGCGCGCCGGTCACCGCGCACAAGCCTGGCGTCACCGCCCAGCGTACCTGAAGCCTCGGCACTTTCATCCGGAGCCCGAAATCAACGTGGTCCTCTCCGGCTGGGCGCGGCTCGGCGTAGGGCGTGAAGAGGCGCTGCTCGGCCCCGGCGAGTTCGTTTACCTCGCGCCCATGCAAGATCACGTGCTGCTCGAGGCCTCCGACGATCTCGAGTTCTTCGTCTTCGCTCTCGAGCCCGCCCTCGCCGAGCAGGCGCTCGGCTCGAGCGTCCTTCGCGCCTGGCGTGCCGCGCCACTGAGCCGGGGCGACACGCTGCGCTGGGCCGATCGACTCAGCCACCTCGAACTCAGCGAAGACGCCGCCACCACCACGCGCTCGGTCGTCGAGCTCTTCCGCGAAGCGGCGCCCCACCTCACCCCCGGGCACACGGCCAGCCGCCGCGCCTTGCGCGCACTGCTGGCCTCGCCGTCCACGTCGTCGAGCGAGCTCGCGCAGAGCCTGGGCGTGAGCCGCAGCGAACTGAGCCGCCGCGTACACGGCGACTGGGCCGTGCCCCTCGTCGAGCTGCGCTCGCGCAGCAAACTCTCGCGCTTCGTCTCCGCTATCTCGGCCGGCCACGAACTCACCTCGGCCGCCTTCGAAGCGGACTTCGGCAGCTACGCCCAATGCCACCGCGTCTTCCGCAAGGCGTTCGGCTGCTCGCCGAGCGAGTACGTCCGCAGCGTGATGGGTTGAGCCCTATCCGCTAGCGGGCAGCGGCGTTCGGGACGACTCCTTGGCCGTCGAGCGCCCGCGCGACCGCTTCGGCATGCTCCAGACAGAGCCCGTGATCCTCGCCGTCGTCCGTGAGGCAGGCCACGAGGGGCCCCGCGATCCCCTGCCGGCCGACGATCCAGGTCAGCTGGCGAAGGACCTCGGCATCGAAGCGAGCGGCGGGGTACGGCTCGGTGCTCGCGCCCAGCAGCGGCTCCAGGAACTCGGAGTCGATCGTCGCA
>DATIDO010000584.1:0-2922 GCA_035456245.1 Polyangiaceae bacterium | reverse complement strand
CATGGCCATTGGCTTCCCGCAGTGAATCTGGCCAAGACACTGAAGGACGATGGGTACGTGGTGGAGTTCATGGGAATTCCAGACTGCGCAAGCATCGTTGCCCCTTACAAGGCGACGTTCCGAACCATCCTTGCGGACATCTACCCCACCGGTCACACGCTGAATGATCGGCTCGAGCCTGAGGGACAACGCTGGAAGCCGCATCACCTACTGCCCATATGCCGAGGAGCGCTCGACGCGCTGTTTACAGGCAGTGGCAAGCCGGACCTGTTGATCGCCGGCTACTTCGGGTGCCTTGAGGCTCTGATTCTCCATCACAAGTACAAGATCCCGTTGGTGCTGCTCACAACCTACCTACGACATCCCGACGAAGATCCCACGATGTTCGCCAAGACGAAGCTGGTGTTCCTTCCCGAGCCGGTGGCCCAGAAGATCATGGCCCTGGCAACGGGCAAAGAAGAAGTCTCGCTAGAAGAGTTCCTGGCCCCCCTCGATCAGGCGCCGGAGATGATCCCCTGCCCGCGCGACTTCGACTTCTACGACGAAGACTGGGAGCACCGAGCGGTGACCCAGTACGTAGAGCCAATGGTTCGTCGAGTTCCACTCGACGGCACATCGCTCCCCAATAACCCGACGAACCTGCAACCACCGATACCCACGAACAAGCGGATCATCTTTGGCACGTCGGGCTCGCAAGTTGCGGACTACGAAGACAAGGCCCGCCAGTACTTCCACGCCCTAATCGGAATGATGAAGACGACTGGCATGACGAACCACCATCTGGTTCTGGCCATGGGTGAGAAGCTGCTCTCCGAGTTCAACGTCGCCTATGGCGTGGACAAGGGGAAGAGCACCTTGCCGTTCAATGTGACGATGAGCGCTTGGGTGTCACAGTTGGACGTCCTCGTCGCCGCCGATGTCGTCTTCATGCACGGCGGCTTGGCAACCATCAAAGAATCGATCTGGGAGAAGGTGCCGATTGTCATCTTCCCACACGGCAAGGACCAGCTCGACAACGCGTTACGTATAGAACGGAACGGCCTTGGGATTTCGCCGAGGGTTGGTGTGCTAACGCCGCATGCACTTCGCCAGATGCTCACAGAGGTGACGAGCAGCCAGTGGATTCGACAGCAAATTGCGAAGATGCGAGACCTCTTCGTGGCACAGGACAACGAGAAGCCCAGCCTCGACATCATCCGCGGCATTGTGCTGCCTTGATCGGCTGCTTGCGGGAGTTCTCATGAGCAAGGACGACACTGGAGTTTCGAAGACTCCGTCTACAGCGTCTCCCAACAGCAAGCCATCGGAGCTGGGAGCCTCCAAGGGAGGTTCAGGCGGGACGACAGGTGGGGGGCCCTCCGCTCAGGAGGGCAGCCAACCCGGTGGCGCCGCTTCACTCCTCCCCGCGCTAACGGTTCCGACCGGCGGCGGGGCCGTGCGTGGGATCGGCGAGAAGTTCACGGTCAACGCTGCCACGGGGACGGCGGGGCTCTCCATCCCGCTGCCGACCTCGCCTGGCCGTGGAGGTCAGGGCCCGGCTGTTTCGCTCAGCTACTCGAGCGGCGCGGGCAACGGGCCGTTCGGGCTCGGCTTCGACCTCTCGGTGCCCAAGGTAACCCGGAAGACCGACAAGGGCCTGCCTCGGTATCTCGATGACGCCGAGAGCGACATCTACGTGCTCTCGGGCGCCGAGGACCTGGTGCCCGTCGTCGACTCGAACGGCTACCCCGTTCCCCTCGACCGAACCACGCACTTTGCCTATCGCTACCGGCCGCGCACCGAGGGGCTGTTCGCGCGAATCGAGCGCTGGGTCGAAAAGGCTACGAAAGACGCGCACTGGCGCGTCACCACCAGGGACAATGTCACCAACATCTACGGGACGAGCGGAGCGACGAGAATCGTCGACCCGGCGGACTCGGCCAAGACATTCGAATGGCTCTTGGAGGAGACGCGTGACGACAAGGGAAACATCACCCTCTACGAGTACAAGGCAGAGGATGGCGCCGGTGTCGATCCAACGCGCCTGAGCGAGAAGAGTCGCTTCGACTACGCGAGCGCGAACCCAGCGTTCACGGCGACCGCGCAGCGCTACTTGAAGCGCGTCTTCTACGGCAACCGCGTGCCGGGCACGGGGAGCACCCCCAGCGACTTCCTGTTCGAGCTGGTGTTCGACTACGGCGAGCATGCAGTCGCCACATCGAGCAGCGTCCCGACGCCTGCCGAGGCTCAGTCGTGGCCGGTTCGCGAAGATCCGTTCTCGTCCTACCGCTCGGGCTTCGAGGTGCGCACCTACCGGTTGTGCCAGCGCGCACTGATGTTTCACCGATTCGACACGACGCCGCTCTTCGTGCGTGCGACCGAGTTCACGTACGAGCCGCACCCGGCCTTCACCTACCTGGTGAGCGTCACTCAGGCGGGCTACCTCTTCGACACGACCACCTCGACCTGGACTCGCGGCGAGATGCCGCGCCTCGACCTCGACTACCAGCGCCCCGAGTTCTACGACAAGCTGTCAGTAGTACCGGAAGTAAGCCTGGCAGGCCTCACCGGTGGCGCCGATGGGCGCCGCAAGCAGTGGGTCGACCTGGACGGCGAGGGCATCGCCGGCCTCCTCATAGAGGAAGGGCCAGGCTGGTTCTACAAGGAGAACCGCGGCGGAGGGGAGCTCCTGCCGCCCCGCCTGCTGCCCACACAACCAGCGCCGGGCAGCTTGATGCGCGGCCAGCAAAAGCTCGAAGACATCGACGGCGACGGTCGGCTCGAGCTGGTCAGCTACGAGCAGCGTTTCAGCGGCTACTTCACGCGCACCGAGGACGGCGGATTCGAGCCGCTGCGGGGCTTCCGTTCGCTCCCGAACATCGACTGGAACGACCCGAACCTGCGGGTCATCGACTTGGACGGGGACGGGCATGCCGATTTGCT
>DATIDO010000583.1:0-16135 GCA_035456245.1 Polyangiaceae bacterium | reverse complement strand
ACTGTACGGCATCAACTGGCGCGTCGGTCCGGGCGGACCCACCAAATGCCAGACGGCCAGGATCGACAGGATCACGACGACCCAGAGGAAGAGCGTCTTTTGCGGCTGTTTCACTTGCTACCCTCGAGTGCCGCTCGCTGGGACCGATTGAAAGCCCCGGGAAGCGACGGATTTCGACTATGGCACCCAAAGCCGGCTGCGTCGATCCGAGCGGCCGCTGGGGAACCGACCCATCCTGCGCACGAAATCGAGCCGCGCCAAGGGGCCGGACGTCCGCGGAAACACTCGAAACTCAGGGGCAAGGGCGAGGGGCGCGGGTCGGGAGCCCGCCCGGCTGGCTCACCCTCAGTCGTCTCGGGTCCCCGGCTCCCCCGGGTCCGCAGCCACCCCGCCGGCACTCGAGCCGGCACTCGAGGCAGCGCCCCCGGCAGCTCCGCGGATCAGCCGCAGGCCTCGCGGGAGCCAGACATCGACTGGCCCCGGGGCGCCGCGCAGCGCGCGCTGCAACTGATTGCGCTGCTCGCGATTGAGGCCGAGCGCCGGCTCTCCTTGGGCCGCTTCGTCCGCGAGCTGGCACAGCTGCGCGACGATGCCGGGAGCGAGCTCGTGCAGCAGCGGCATGAGCTCCTGGCGGACTCGCACGCGCTGGTAACGTGGATCTTCGTTGGACGGATCATGCACCGAGGCGATCGCGTGGCGCTCGAGGTGAGTGAGCACCTGGGCGCGCGTACAGCGAATGGCGGGCCGCAGTAGGCGGCCTTCTCGCGCTCGAAGTACGCCCAGTCCCGCGAGCGAGGTCCCGCGCAGCAGACGGAGCAGCACCGTCTCGGCTCGATCATCGGCGTGGTGGGCGGTGACCAAGAAGGCCGACTCGCCGAAGCGCTGGTCCGCCGCAGTCCAGAGCGCTCGGTAACGGGCTTCCCGAGCCCGCTCCTGCAGGTTGGCGCCGGGAGAGAGCCCCAGCTCGAGCGCCAGGAACTCGACTCCCCAGTTCCGGGCGGCCTGCTCGACCAAGTGAATTTCCTCGCGCGCCTCGGGCCTCAGTCCGTGATCACACGAGACCGCGAGCAACTGGTCACTCCGGCGCTCCCGAGCACGCGCGAGCGCCGACAGCAGCGCCATGGAGTCGGGTCCACCCGAAACCGCCACGACCAGTGCGGCGCCCTGGGGCAGCTCGCATTCGCGCTCGAGGCAGGCCTCGACGGCGCGCTGGAAGGACGCCTCTCGGCTCACGCCACCTCGAACAGCTTGCAGAACGTCACGCTGTCGCGTTCCAGGTCACGACTGGCGTGCTCCTTCACCGGGTACCCCTCGGAGCAGCGTCCGCCCACGTCGTCGTAGTAGACGCAGTCGGGGCAAGCGAAGCGCAGGTGAAAACGCTCGGCCTCGCGGCGCAGTCTCGGATCGATCGGGGTTTGCATGGGATGTCTGGCGAGCGCGCTCGCGAGAGGGCGACCTTCAAGGGAAGGGCTGAGCCGGCTGACCGCGCTGGTAGTAGAATCTGAACGAACCGCTGACCTGGCTGGTGACCGCCGCGTCGGGGGCCTCCCCCGGCACCAGCATGCGAGGATCGACGAATTCGGCGCTGAAGGTCGCCTCGATCAAGCGGCTCTCGGCCGAGTAGTCGGTGATGTCCCCGTCGAACAGCGAACTGAAGGTGATCGTGCCGCTGACCGAGTAGATGGCCACGTTCTGCTCGTCGCAGCTGTCGTTCAGGTAGAGCGACATGTTCACCGGCGCCGGTGAGGGGTCGTAGACGACCGGCACACCAGGCGGCCACACGCCGACCGGCATCCCCACTTCGAGCGCCTGCCCCAGCTGTCCCGCCCCATCGCCACCTGCGCCCGCTGCGCCACCGGCGGACGCACCATCGGCCGAGCCATCGCCCACGATCGCCGAGACCCCGCGCACCACGATGGCCAGGCCGTCTGCACTCTCGGAGAGCGCGCTGCTGCGTTGGATGCGGATCTGCAGATCGTCACCGTAGCTGTTCGCGCCGAAGAAGCGCGGCTGCAGGTCGAACTCGCGAACGGCGCAGTCCTGCAAGTAGAGCCGCGGGCTGGTCACCTCGCCGCTGCCACCGCCCACGCCGCAGGCCGCGCAAACCAGGAGCACGCCGGGCAGCCACCTCGCTCCGCCGCGCGTCATGACGCCGCCGCGCTCGTTCGCGGCGCCGCGCTTCATGACACCGCCTCCGGCACGCTCGCGATCATTCCACCACCCAGCACCCGGTCGCCGTCGTAGAAGACCGCGAACTGCCCCACCGACGCCGCTTGCACGGGAGAGGAAAAGCGCACCTCGGCGCGGTCGCCACCCAGGCTCACGATGCTCGCCCGCTCGGTGCGGCCGCGATAGCGCACCATCACCTCGGCTTCGAGCGGTAGCGTCACCCCGGCGCGCAAGGCGACCTCGACCAACTCGACGCGATCGTCCAACAGACTCTCGCGCTCCCCGAGCCGCACCGTGGCCGTCTCGGCGTCGACCGACACCACGTAGGCGCGCTCACCCGTTGCGACGCCGAGATTGCGACGCTGCCCGCGAGTGAACTTGTGGAGCCCACCGTGAGTGCCGAGCACCCGCCCATCGGCGTCGACGATGCTGCCGGGGCGCACGCGCTCGGGCGCACGCTTCTCGACCAGCTCGTCGTAGCGACCGGTCGGGACGAAACACAGCTCCTGGCTCTCGCCCTTGCCCGCTCCCGGCAGGCGCAGCTCCACGGCGCGCGCACGCACGCTGGGCTTGTCCATCTCCCCGAGCGGAAAGACGAAGCGCCCCAGGACCTGGTCGGGAAGCATGTGGAGAAAATAGCTCTGATCCTTGGTCGCGTCGCGTGCGCGCAGCAGCTCGAGGCCGCTCGCGCCCTGCCGGGTGCGCGCGTAGTGCCCGGTGGCCACCGAACGGGCGCCCAAACGGTCGGCCAGCGCCAGCAACTCGGCAATTTTCACGCCCCGGTTGCAGCGCACACAGGGGCTGGGCGTGACGCCTGCCAGGTAGGACTCGACGAAGGGGGTCACGACCTCCCGCTCGAACAGCTCCCGCCGGTCGAAGGCGTAGTGAGGAAAGCCGAGCGCGTCGGCCACGCGGCGCGCGTCGTGGACGTCTTCGGGCGCACAGCAGCGCCCGCGCACACTGCCGTCGTCGGGGTAGTCCCAGAGGTGCAGCGTGACGCCGATGACCTGGTACCCCTGCTCGAGCAGGAGCGCCGCAGCGACCGACGAGTCGACGCCGCCGCTCATGGCTACCAAGATTCGTTCGGACATGCGGGCACCGGGTCCATAGCCAAAATTGCGGAGGCTGCGCGCGGCGGGCGGACTTTGGCCGATTTTGGCTGCGTTTGCAGCTGGGAGCGCGCAGCCACGGCACTCAGCGCATGCTGCGCAGGCGCACCCCGAGCCTGCGCACGGCGCGCGTGTGGACCCGACTGATCCACGAGCGGCTGCAGCCCCAGGCCTGCGCGATCTCGTCGAGCGCCTGCCCCTGCAAGTAGAAGCGCCGCACCACCTCGGCCTCCTCCTCCGGCAGCTGATCCACCGCGCGCCGGATCACCTCGACCTCCTCGCGGCGGCCCACCAGCTCCTCGGCGCTCAAACCCATGTCGCGCCCCACCAGCTCTTCTCCCTCGAAGGCCGCCTCGACGAAGGTGCCGACCACCGCGGCGGTGGCCATCTGAGCCATGTGTTTGCGCAGCAGCTCGTCGGCTTGGTCCGAGCTGAGCCGGGACGGAGCCGGAGTCTCCTCGAATGCGGCCCCTCGGGATGCGTTGGCCGCACGCAACAGACGCACCCGCTCGTAGCCACGGCGTGACCAGTTGCCCATCTTGCGCAGCCCATCGATCATCGCGCCTTGGACACGCAGGTAGGCGAACTGCCGAAACTCGTGGCCACGCTCGGGCTCGAAGCGCTCGGCCGCCTCCCACAGTCCCTGGCGACCGTAGCCGCGGAGCTCCTCCGGATCGACCGTCACGCCTTGGGCACGGAGTCGCACCAGGACCATCTCGACCAAGTCGAGCGCCCCTTCGGCCAGCGCACGCCGCTCATCGGCAGCCTCGCCAGGGCCGCCCCCGACGCTGTCGCGCTCCGGCCCACCGCCTGCCCCCTCCACGCCCCGACGATACCCAGGCCGGTCGGGCCGTGCCATAGTGCGACCATGATTCCCTGGCCTGCCGTAGCTGCCATCTACGGCCTGCTCGGCGCGATGGCGGGCCTGGGGGGTTATTACTGGTTCGAGTCCCCGGGCATCCATCCGGCACCCTGGCTCGAGCTGCCTCCGCTCGAGGCCCACGTCTACAGCGCCGTGCTCGGCGGCACGTTCGGTCTCCTGACCGTCGTCGCATCCCGCTCGCTGATTCGACGCAGCGCACTGGTTCGGTTGCTGTCGAGTGAGCTCCGACCGCTGGCCCAGGGGTTGCCGGGGGTCGCGATCGTCACCCTGGCCGTCCTCTCGGCGGTCGGCGAGGAGCTGCTCTTCCGGGGGCTTTTGCAACCAGCCACGAACTGGTTTGTCCAGGCGATCGTCTTTGGACTGGTCCATCAGCTTCCCGGACGTGCCCGCTGGATTTGGGTGGCCTGGGCAACGATCATGGGATTTGCGCTGGGAGCGCTCTACGCTCTCACTGGTTCCCTGGTCGGTCCCATCCTGGCCCACGCGATCGTCAACGGCATGAACCTTCGCCTCCTCCAAGCACACGACGCCGCTCCATCCCGCCGGGGCCTCGGCGGAATTCTCGGCTCGCTGCACCCCTGATTAGCCCGCACCGATGAGCACTGGAGTCACCGTCCCTCCCGAACAGCCCCGCGTCCTCGTCGTCGACGACGAAAAGTTCATCCGCGATATCCTCTCCGACTTCTTGACCATGGAGGGCTACGCGGTTCGAACCGCGTCCGATGGCACCCAGGCCGTCGGGGAGCTCTCGCGCGCCCACTACGATCTGGTCATCAGCGACCTCAAGATGCCGCGCATGGGCGGCCTGGACCTGCTCCAGCACGTCGCCAAGCTGCAGCCCGAGGCGCTCACCGTGATCATGACCGGCTTCGGTACGGTCGAGACGGCGATCGATGCGATGAAGCATGGCGCCTACGACTACATCCTCAAGCCCTTCAAGGTGGAGGAGATCGTGCACGTCGTGCAGCGCGGCTTGGAGAAGCAGCGCCTGGCGGCAGAGAACCTGCGGCTCCGTGAGGCGTTGAGCCTGTACAAGGTGAGCGAGGCCATCACCGCCAGCCTCAGCCTGGACGAGGTGGTCGGGACCGTGTTGGTCAGCGCGTTGGACGAGGTCCACGCCGACGCCGTGACCATGTGGCTGGACGACGGCGAAGGTCACTTCTTCGAGCGCGCTCGCCAGGTCGCGCTGATCGAGGGTGAGACGCACGATCCGGGCACCCTGGACGCCCTGCGCATGTCGGTGCGGATGAACCTGGACGTACCCGTCGTGCTGCATGGCCACGACGCTGCGGCGCTGCTCTCCGAGCCTTCGCACAAGCCGCTCATCAGCCTGGCCGCGGTCCCGCTGCGCATGCGCGAGCGTCTGCTCGGCTTCATCGTCGTGCAGTCCTGGACGCCGGGTAAGCGCTTCACCGAGGGTCAGCGCAAGATGCTCAGCATCGTGGCCTCCCGCGCAGCGGCCGCCATCGAGAACGCACGCCTCTACGAGGATCTCCAGGCTACTTTCCAACAGACCATTCAGAGCCTGGCGACCACCATCGACAAGATGGATCGCTACACGGCGGGTCATTCCGAGCGCGTGGCCCTGTATGCCATGCGCTTGGCCCGCTGGATGGGTCTGAGCGAATCGGAGGTCGAGATCGTGCGGCAGGCCGCGCTGATGCACGACATCGGCAAGGTGGGCTGCGTGCTCAACCTGAACAAGCCGGGCAAGCTGACGGCCAACGAGTACGAGACGTTCCAGCAGCACCCCACCCACGGCAAGGAAATCCTGGACCCGATCGCCTTCTTGGCGCCGGTCATTCCGGGCGTGTACCTGCACCACGAGCGTTGGGATGGCCGCGGCTACCCGCTCGGCCTGGCCGGCAAGGACATCCCGCTGATCGCCCGCATCATCAGCGTGGCCGACACCTACGACGCCATGACGTCCGACCGCGCCTACCGAGGTGCCCTCCCGCACGAGGTCACCGTCGGCGAGATCGAGCGTTGCCGACACACCCAGTTCGATCCCGACGTGGCTTCGATCTTCACGGAGAGCATCGACGAGTTCCGCGAAGAGCTGCTCGCGAACGGTCGCGTCGTGCCCGAGTGAGCCGATGATCCGAGGATTCTTCCTGGGGAGGCGGCCCTACCTACCCGTCCACGAGCTGATGCAGTCGCTCTTCGAGGCTCGCCAGCGCGGCGAAGTCGGCGACACCGTGCTCCTGCTCGAGCACGACCCGGTCATCACGCTCGGTCGAACCGCCAAGCGGGAGAACCTGCTGGCCCAACCCGACGCTCTGGCCCGCCTGGGCGTGGAGGTAGTCGAGACCGGCCGTGGCGGCGACGTCACCCTGCACGCGCCGGGGCAGCTGGTCGCCTACCCAATCGTCGATCTCTCCCCGGACCGCCGTGACGTTCGCAAGTACGTCCAGGGTTTGACCGCCGTGATGGCGTCGTTGGTCGAGCCACACGGGCTCTCCACGGGCACGATCAGCGGCAAGATCGGCATGTGGGTCGACGCAGAGAGCCCCGGTCACTGGCCAGGCGAAGAGGCCGCACGCATGCCGGTGAAGCTCGGCGCCATCGGCGTGCGCATCTCCCGCTGGGTGACCCAACACGGCTTTGCTCTGAACCTCACCACCGATCTGGCGCTGTTCCAGTGGATCGTGCCCTGTGGCATCCGTGAGTTCGGTGTGGCCTCGCTCGAACAGATGACCGGCACACGCCTCGCCGTTCGCGACGCCGCGGAGCTCGCCTTCCCCGCGATCGCCGCGCGACTCGACCGCGCCGCCGGCCCTCTCGTCGACGCCAGCGAATGGCCGCTCGATCGCGTCCTCGAAGCAGCGCGCCTTCTCGCTGTCACTCCCTGAGCGGACGCACTCTTCGGCCCGCTCCTTGAGCGGACGCACTCTTCGGCCGATTTTCCGTGGCTTGGGTCGCCGGGTCGTCCTGCTTTCCGCGGGTTCGTTCGCACGGCTCCACCGGTCCTTTGGAACACATCCCCTCTCGGGAAACGGCTCCAGCAGCGGCACTACGTCGTGCAGCGGCCATCCGAGGCAAAAAGCCGCATGGTCAGACGTTCCAGCCCGGGCCCCCCGGCCTGCCCGCAAATCGGCAAACACCGTAACCTGACGTTGGATGTCGAACTCCGAACGGCCCTTGGCAATCTCGCCGAACGCTCCCTTGTCCGCCGTTCCCAGCGGCCTGTCGGATCCGTTCGCGCGTGAACTACTCTCCGCTCTGCTTCGCCTGAGGGACGGAGATTTCTCCGCGCGCCTCCCGGCCGACGCCCTGGGCGTCGAGGGGAAGGTCGCCGACGCCTTCAACGACATCGTGGCGACGAACGCTCGCAGGTCGCAGGAGACCTCGCGCGTCTGCCGCATGGTCGGCAAAGAGGGCAAGTTGCGGGAGCGTTTGCGCCCCCACGCAGCACTCGGCGGCTGGGCCGACGAAGTCGCGGAGCTGAATACGCTGATCGACGACCTGGTCTGGCCGACCACGGAAGTCACCCGCACCGTCGGCGCCGTGGCCAAAGGCGATCTGGCCCAGGCCATGGCGCTCGACGTGAACGGTCGCCCGCTGGAAGGCGAATTTCTCCAATCGGCCCAGCTGGTCAACCGCATGATTCGCCAGCTCTCCGTGTTCACCTCGGAGGTGACGCGCGTGGCGCGCGAGGTAGGCACCGAGGGCAAGCTGGGTGGACAGGCCCAGGTCGAGGGAGTGTCCGGCGTCTGGAAGGATCTCACCGATTCGGTGAACCAGATGGCCGGCAATCTGACCGCCCAGGTGCGCAGTATCGCCGACGTGACCATCGCCGTGGCGACCGGCGACCTGTCGAAGAAGGTCACGGTCGACGTGCGCGGCGAGATCTTGCAGCTGAAGGAGGCCATCAACACGATGGTCGACCAGCTGCGTTCGTTCGCCTCGGAAGTGACGCGTGTGGCGCGCGAGGTGGGCACCGAAGGCAAGCTGGGCGGACAGGCCGTGGTGCCCGGCGTGGCCGGCACCTGGAAGGATTTGACCGACAACGTCAACGCCATGGCCTCGAACCTGACCGGCCAGGTGCGCAACATTGCCGAGGTGACGACCGCGGTGGCCCGCGGCGACTTGTCGCGCGAAATCACCGTGGACGCGCGAGGCGAAATCCTGGCGCTCAAGAACACCATCAACACCATGGTGGACCAGCTGAACGCCTTCGCCTCCGAGGTGAGCCGCGTGGCGCGCGAGGTGGGTACCGAAGGCAAGCTGGGCGGACAGGCGATCGTGCCCGGTGTCGCGGGTACCTGGAAGGACCTCACCGACAACGTGAACTCGATGGCGTCGAACCTGACGAACCAGGTTCGCAACATCGCCGACGTGACCATCGCCATCGCCTCGGGCGACCTGTCGAAGAAGATCACGGTCGACGCGCGCGGGGAGATTCAGCAGCTGAAGGAGGCCATGAACACCATGGTCGACCAGCTGCGCGGTTTCGCTTCCGAAGTGACGCGCGTGGCCCGCGAGGTGGGTACCGAGGGCAAGCTGGGCGGACAGGCGGTGGTGCCGGGTGTGGCGGGTACCTGGAAAGACCTGACCGACTCGGTGAACGCCATGGGCTCGAACCTCACCGGTCAGGTCCGCAACATCGCCGAGGTGACGACCGCCGTCGCCCGCGGTGACTTGTCGCGCAAGATCACCGTGGACGTGCAGGGAGAAATCCTGGAGCTGAAGGACACCATCAACACCATGGTGGACCAGCTACGCGCCTTCGCCTCCGAGGTGACGCGCGTGGCGCGCGAGGTGGGCACCGACGGGCGCCTGGGTGGCCAGGCCGACGTGCCCGGCGTGGCCGGTACCTGGAAGGATCTGACCGACTCCGTGAACGTGATGGCCACCAACCTGACCGAACAGGTGCGCGGCATCGTGAAGGTGGTGACCGCGGTGGCCGACGGCAATTTGCGCCAGAAGCTGACGGTCGCGGCCAAGGGTGAGGTGGCAGCGCTTGCCGAGACGATCAACAGCATGACCGACACCCTGGCCATCTTCGCCGATCAGGTGACCAACGTGGCGCACGAGGTCGGCGTCGAGGGCCAGTTGGGTGGTCAGGCACACGTGCCAGGTGCCGCCGGTACCTGGAAGGATCTGACCGGCAACGTGAACCTCCTGGCCGCCAACCTCACGACGCAGGTGCGCGCCATCGCCGAGGTGGCCACCGCCGTGACCAAGGGCGATCTGACGCGCTCCATCCAGGTCGACGCGCGCGGCGAGGTTGCCGAGCTGAAGGACAACATCAACACGATGATCGACAACCTGCGCGGAACCACCGACCGCAACCGCGAGCAGGACTGGCTGAAGACGAACCTGGCGCGCTTCACCAGCATGCTGCAAGGACAGCGCGATCTGATCACCGTGGGCAGGATGCTGCTGTCGGAGCTCACGCCGCTCGTGGGCGCGCAGCAAGGCGCCGTCTACCAGATGGAGCGCGTCAGCCCGAGCGAGTACGAGGAGACCGAGTCGCCCAAGACGTTGCGCCGTCTGGCGGCCTACGCGCAGGACCCCCGGCAGCCCGAGCGCGTGCCCTTGGGACTCGGCCTGGTCGGACAGGCCGCGGCCGAGAAGCGGCGCATCCTGCTGGAGGACGTGCCCGCTCACTACACGCACATCGCCTCGAGTCTGGGCTCCGCTGCCCCGCGCGCCATCGTGGTCCTGCCCGTGCTCTTCGAGGGCGAGAGCATGGCCGTGATCGAGCTGGCCTCGCTTCACCCCTTCACCGACACGCACCTGGCGTTCCTCGATCAGCTGACCCAGTCCATCGGTGTGGTGCTCAACACCATCGAGGCCACCATGCGCAAGGAAGTGCTGCTGCAACAGTCGCAGCAGCTCACCACCGAGCTACAGACGCGGCAGATCGAGCTGCAGCGCACCAACGAAGAATTGGCGTCCAAGGCGCTACAGCTCGCCGAGCAGAATGCCGAGGTGGAACGCAAGAACATGGAAGTGGAGCAGGCGCGCCACGCCCTCGAGGAAAAGGCCGCCGAGCTCGCGCTCACCAGCAAATACAAGTCGGAGTTCTTGGCCAACATGAGCCACGAGCTGCGCACGCCGCTCAACTCCATCCTGCTCCTCGGTCAGCAACTGGCGGCCAATGCCGGGGGCAACCTCACGCCCAAGCAGACCGAGTTCGCCCGCAACATCCACTCGGCTGGCACGGACCTGCTGACGTTGATTCACGACATCCTCGATCTGTCGAAGATCGAGTCGGGAACCGTCACGGTCGAGCCCGAGGAAATCACCTTCGCCTCGCTGGGCGAGAACGTACGCCGCACCTTTCAGCACGTCTCCGAAGCCAAGGGTCTCGCCTTCCGGGTCGACATCGACGAAGATCTGCCCAGCAGCTTCGTCTGCGACCCCAAGCGCTTGCAGCAGATTCTCAAGAACCTGTTGTCCAATGCCTTCAAGTTCACCGCCCACGGCTCCGTCTCGCTCGACATTCGTCGCAGCACCAGCGGATGGTCGAGCGACCACTCGAGCCTGTCCGCCGAGGACGGCGTCATCGCATTCACCGTCACCGACACCGGAATCGGCATCGCCGCCGAGAAGCAGAAACTGATCTTCGAGGCCTTCCAACAGGCCGACGCGGGAACGAGCCGCAAGTACGGAGGCACGGGGCTCGGCTTGGCCATCAGCCGCGAGCTGGCAACGCTGCTCTCCGGCGAAATTCGCTTGGCCAGTGCGCCGCGTGAGGGCAGCACGTTCACGCTCTACCTACCGTTGACCCACTCCTCGCCCGGTAGCGACCGCGCCCTGCGCAAGCCGGGCGGCGCGCATCTGCGCGCCTCGCTCCCCGTCCTCGGCATCACCCGCGCCGAAGAGACCGTGGCCGACGATCGCCAAGAGCTCCACGACGGCGACGCGTCGCTGCTCATCATCGAGGACGATCCCCACTACGCCCGGGTCCTCCTGGGCATCGCCCGCACCAAGGGCTGGAAGGGCTTGGTAGCCAGCCGCGGTCAGCAGGGGCTCGATCTGGCCCGACAGTACCGACCAACCGCCATCACGCTCGACGTCTTCCTGCCGGACATGCTGGGCTGGACCGTACTGAACAACCTGAAGCTGGATCCCGGCACTCGACACATTCCGGTCCAGGTGATTTCCGTCGAGGAGGAGCGCCAACACGGCCTTTCTCACGGCGCGTTTGCCTATCTGGTGAAGCCAGCAACCACCGTCGATCTCGAGCTGGCGCTCGAACAGCTGCGCGCCTACCTGGTCCCGCATACCAAGCGCCTCTTGATCGTCGAGGACGACGAACGCGAGCGGGCTGGCATCATGGAACTCCTGGGCCACGACGACATCGAACTCGTCGGCGTGGAGAGCGGCGCCGAGGCTCTCGCTCAGCTGGGCTCGTCGAACTTCGACTGCTGCGTAATGGACCTGCGCCTGCCGGACATGACGGGCTTCGAGCTGCTGGCGCGCCTGCAAGACGAGCCGCGACTACGAGGGCTGCCGATCGTGGTCTTCACGGGTAAAGAGCTGTCTGCCGACGAAGAGGCGCGTCTCCGAGCGGTTGCCAAGAGCATCGTTCTCAAGGACGTTCAGTCGCCCGAGCAGCTGCTCGACGAAACCTGCCTGTTCTTGCACCAAGTGATTGCCGATCTGCCCGCCGACAAGCGCAGCATGATCGAACGCCTGCACGGCACGAGCGAAGTCCTGCGCGGGCGCAAGGTGCTGGTCGTCGATGACGATGTACGCAACATCTTTGCTCTGACCACGCTGCTCGAGAGTCAGGACATCGAAGTGCTGAGCGCTACCAACGGGCGGAAGGCCATCTCCATCGTGGAGGAGACGCCCGATCTCGGGGCCGTGCTCATGGACATCATGATGCCGGAGATGGACGGCTACGAGACGATCCGCGAGATCCGCAAGGAGCAGAAGTTCTCGACGCTGCCGATCCTGGCGCTGACCGCCAAGGCCATGAAGGGCGACCGGGAAAAGTGCCTGGAAGCCGGCGCCTCCGACTACATTGCCAAGCCGGTGAACACCGAGCAGCTGCTCTCTCTCTTGCGGGTTTGGCTCTACCGATGACCGCTGCCATCGACATCCTGCTCGTCGACGACCAAGCACGGAATCTGGACGCCCTGGAGGCAATCCTGGCTCAGCCCGAGTACAGGCTACTCCGAGCCCTCGATGCCGACACGGCGCTGCGCCTTCTGCTCGAGCACGAGGTCGCAGCCATCGTCCTGGACATTCAGATGCCCAGCGTGAGCGGTCTCGAGCTGGCCCGCATGATCAAGACGACCAAGCGCTTTCGCGAGACGCCCATCGTCTTCTTGACGGCCTTTCAGGTCGACGACCGGCAGCTGGCCGAGGGGTACGGCGTCGGCGCCGTCGACTACCTCACGAAGCCGATCCATCCGCAGATCCTTCGACAGAAGATTGCCGTCTTCGCCGAGCTGTTCCGGCGAACGAGAGCGCTCGCCGAACTGAACGCAACCCTCGAGCAGCGGGTCAAGGAGCGCACCGAGGAACTTTCTCGCTCGGAGGCCGAGCTACGCCGCGCAGCCGAACAAAAGGACGAGTTCTTGGCGGTGCTGGCTCATGAACTGAGGAATCCGCTCGCGCCATTGCGCATGGGGCTGGATCTGGTGATGGCGGAAAGGGCGTACACCTCCTCCGTCGCTCGGACGCTCGGGACCATGGACCGGCAGCTGCGCCACATGGTGCGACTGATCGACGATCTGCTGGACATTTCGCGACTGAGCCGCGGCGCGCTGGAGCTGAGGACGGAGCCGGTGGACTTGGGCGCTCTGATTCTGGACACGGTCGAGGCCTACCGCCCACTCCTGGAGGCGAAGTCGCAAAACCTCGAGCTGAGCCTCGGCGCAGGTGTCGAGCGCTCGGTCGACTCCACGCGCATTGCCCAGTTGCTGGGCAATCTTCTCCACAATGCCAACAAGTTCACGACCGAGGGCGGGAACATCCGCGTCGAGCTGGCCGAGATGGACGATGTGGCCGTTCTCAGCGTCCTGGACGACGGCATCGGACTTCCTCCCGGCAGCGAGGAGCAGGCCTTCCAGATGTTCGCTCGCATCGCCAGAGCCGATCATGCCGCGCAGCCGGGCCTGGGTATCGGCCTGGCGTTGGCGCGTCGCCTAGCGACGATGCACGGAGGCTCGCTCGTGGCGGAGCGACGCCAGGAAGGAGCAGGAACGGCTTTTCGCCTGAAGCTCCCCGCGGACCCCGCGACACAGTGCTCCCAGCCGACGTTCCCCCCTGTCTCCTCGGCCCGCTCCAACGCATCGCGGCGCGTGCTGGTCATCGAGGACAACGATGACGTCGCGTCCACCCTGGCGGATTGGTTGCAGGCGAAGGGACACGACGTCGAGGTCGCGACGGACGGACCCGGCGGCATCGCGAAGGCGGCGGAGATGCATCCCGAGATCATTCTGTGCGACTTGGGACTGCCCGGGCTGAGCGGCCTGGAAGTATGCCGGCGTCTGCGAACCCTCCCGACCGCTGAGCGACCAGTAATCGTGGCACTCACCGGTTGGGGCCGACAGGCCGACAGAGAGCAGACGCGAGCCTCGGGCTTCGATCATCATTTGGTGAAGCCCATCGATCCGGGGGCGCTGCTCGAATTGCTCGAGGAGATTCCTAGTCGCGTGGGCTGACCTAGTCGCGTGGGCTGAACCATCGGAGATCCGCGCTTCGTCGCGCCGAGGGCCTGGTGGCGCTGCCGACGCTGGAAGGCTCCCGTCCGCTCACTCGATCGGGCCGTCCAACCAGGAGAAGGCGTTCGATAGACCGGTGTAGGCCACGAACAGGCCATCCGTGTCGAAGCGCGGATCCATCTCCAAGTAGATGCCCACCGCCACGTACGCACCATCGGGAGAGAACACGGCGTCGGTGTAGGTCCCGCCGTAGCCCTCGGAGATTCGGGTGAGCGGAGTCAGCGTGCCCGCCTGGCGGTCGTAGACGAAGGCGTTGTCCTTGTCGTTGTTGTCCACGCCCAGGTTCGACGCGGCGCTGGTCAGGGCCACGTAGCGACCGTCGTACGAAAGGGTGGCGCGCTCGCTGGTGGCGGCCTCGTCGGCCAGCACGTCGTCGGTCTGGTCCAGCACCACCACGTTGCAGCCGGCCGCCGAGCAGTCGTCGGCCTCTACCAGGTAGACGTGCCAGAGGCCGTCATCGACACCGGCGACCAGGTTCGTCGAGCTGGTGCCGTAGGTCACCCATTTTCCGTCGCCGGAGATACTGGGGCGGATGATCCCGCTCGTGCTCTCGTTGCCCTGGTTGCGGTTGCCGCCACTCTCGGTGCGGGTGATGGGCCACTGATCGCCGCTGTCGTGCTCGTAGACGAAAGCGTCCCAGAGGTTCGGGTTCTCGTCGCCGACCACGTTGTTGTACGCGTAAAAGACGAGCCGATTCCCGTCCTCGGTGAGCATGGGCCAGGAGCCACTCGTGGGATCGCCAGTGGAGAGCAGGCGCGTGACCACCGTGCGCTCGCCGCTCGTCAGATCGATGCGCACGACCTTGCCGAGGGTCGTGCTGTCACCCGTGGTGGGGACGACCGTGGTGGACTGGGTGGCAAAGGCGACGACGCTGCCGTCGCCGGAGATCGTGGCCTCCCGACTCGAAGCGTCGGCTTCTTCGCCGCTCGGCCCCACGCTGACCCGCACGATCGTGTCGTCGAGCGCCGACCAGACGAAGATGTCCGTTTCGCCGTTCGTGTCACCTTCCACCAGGTTCGTAGCCTCCGATTGGAAGATCACGTGGAGGCCATCCGCCGAAATGGCCGGCTGCTCGGAGCGACCGTCGGCCGGGCCCCCATCCGGATCGTGGCTGACCAGGTAGGTCTCGCCCGTCACCCGATCCCGGAAGTAGATGTTCTCGTCCGCCGCGCTGTTCGGCGCCAAGCCACTCTCGCTGGAGCGAAACGCCACGAAGCGCCCATCGCCGAGCGGCTCGGTATCGCCGATCGTGCGACTCGAGCCACCGATCACGATCTGTCGCGAGTTGTTGCTGTAGGCGAGCGTCTGGTCGTCCGAGCTGCGGCCCACGAAGTCGAAGCCCCACTCGCAGCCGACGCGGATGGCCCCGGTCACCGACAGCTCTTCGCCCGTGCCCTCGACCCCCGCGAATACGCGGCACACCTGACCGGCTGGCGACGATTCGATCGTGACCTCGTAGTTCGTGGTCGGCTCGAGGGGCGCGGCCGTCTGGAACAGCGCGGAGCTGTAGTCGATGGCATCCTGGGGTTCGCCGATCGTGGCACTCAGCGATTCGCCGCCGATAGTGAACCCCACCTCCGAGTCGATGGGCCCGAAGAAGTAGCCGACCGCTCCATCGCCATCGCCATCCCCGTCCGGGTTCGCCGAGTCGCCGCCCTGCCCGCCTCCGCCACCGGAGTCCGCGTCGTCCTCGGGAGCAGGATCGCCACCGCAACCGGCCAGCGAGAGGGATACCGTGATCCCGAGCAAGCAGACTGAGCCCAGGAACGCCTGCGACGAAGTACGCACGAATCGAAGCATGCCTCGAAGTTAGTACAGCAAGTCACACGCGCGGAAGCGTCCGGATGTTCACCCCTATCGACTCGACGCACCCCCAGGCGACCCGGATGAGTATGTAGAAAGGCTCTCGGCGAGACCCTCCGCGCAATCCAACCAAGGAGCGCGGATCCATTCAGTACTCTTCTCCACGTTCCGCGCGGGCGGGTCAGTATCTGTCGGCTTTTGCTCACGGCGCGCTCGGACCCGTCGAGCTACTCCTGTCAGCGAGCGAAGCCCCCACGCCCGTCCACGAACCCTATGCAGCTTCCTTCAGGTAGGCCCGCGCCGCGCCTGCACAGGTGCGCGCGTAGAAAATCTCCACCGCCTCCTGATGCTCGTCTTCCGCGAGAGCCGCGGCGGCGAGCGCGCGCAATGCACGCTCGACCATCGACCGCGCCTGCACGTTGTCCCCTGCAACGACCTCGGCGCAAACGACCCGGACGTAGGCGAAGGCTCGCCGCTCGTGA
>DATIDO010000582.1:0-5570 GCA_035456245.1 Polyangiaceae bacterium | reverse complement strand
CTTCTGTGTCACCGACCCGCGTGATTTTTCGTGACCTCGGGCTCATCGAGCCCATTTTGAAAGCCGTCGAAAAGACCGGCTACAGCGTGCCCACCCCCATTCAGCAGGCCGCCATCCCTCCGGCCCTCGCCGGCCGCGATGTGCTCGGCTGCGCGCAGACCGGCACCGGCAAGACCGCCGCCTTCTCTTTGCCCGTCTTGCAGAACATCGACAAGACGGCGCGCAAGAACCCGCTCTTGCGTGCGCTCATCCTCACCCCCACGCGCGAGCTTGCCGCCCAGATCGGCGAGAGCCTCGAGCAGTACGGCGCCGAGCTCGACCTCTACCACACCGTGATTTTCGGCGGCGTGAGCGACAAGGTCCAGATCGACGAGCTGAAGAAGGGCGTCGACATCCTGGTGGCCACCCCCGGCCGCCTGCTCGATCTGCTGGACCGCAAGTTCCTCTCGCTGGCCAACATCGAGCTGTTCGTGCTCGACGAGGCCGACCGCATGCTCGACATGGGCTTCATCCACGACGTCCGCAAGGTGACGGCCCTGCTGCCCAAGCAGCGTCAGACGCTGTTCTTCTCGGCCACCATGCCGCCGGAGATCCGCAAGCTCGCCAGCGGTCTCTTGTCCAACCCCGAGCACGTCAGCGTGACGCCCGTTTCGTCGACGGCCGAGCGCATCGAGCAGAAGCTCTACATGATCGATCGCGGCAACAAGAAGCGTTTGCTCGTGGATTGCCTGCGTAGCCCGGAGTTCTCCTCGACGCTGGTCTTCACCCGCACCAAGCACGGCGCCAACCGCGTGGTCACCGATCTGGAGAAGGCCGGTATCCGTTCGGCCGCCATCCACGGCAACAAGTCGCAGGGTGCCCGCACGCGCGCGCTGGACGAGTTCAAGAGCGGCACCATCCGCGTGCTGGTCGCCACCGACATCGCCGCTCGCGGCATCGACGTCGACGGCGTCAGCCACGTCATCAACTACGAGATCCCGAACGTTCCCGAGACGTACGTGCACCGCATCGGTCGCACCGCGCGCGCCGGCCGTGACGGCATCGCTCTGTCCTTCTGCGAGGGCGAAGAGCGCGCCTACGTTCGCGACATCGAGCGGCTGATCGGCTTCCCGATCCCGCGCATCGACGATCACCCCTATCCGTTCGGCTCGGCTCCGGCCGCGGCCCCCAGCGACGACGAGCGCGAGCCCCGTCAGGGTGGACGCCGTCCCGATGGCCGTCGTCCCGGCGGGCAGGGCGGTCACGGCGTGCGCGGCGGCGGGCCCAACCGGCCCCACGCTGGCGCTGGCGGCGGTGGAGCCAGCCGGCCCCACGCTGGCGGCGGTGGCGGCGGCGGAGCCAACCGGCCCCACGCTGGCGGCGGTGGTGGCGGTGGCCGCAGCGGCGGTGGCCGCGGCTTCAGCTCGCCCCGGCCAGCAGGCGCAGGCCAGGGATCCGGCGGACCACGGCGCCCAGCAGGCTCGCGACCGTGAACACCCCGAGCGTCGTGGCAACTGCGAACGGCAGCGTCCCGAAGCCCGGCATGTTGTAGAGATGCCCGCCCACCGATTCGAGCACGATGAGGTGGGCGAGGAACGTGAAGTAGGTGACGTGACGCAGCTTGGACATCCAGCGCGTCACTCGCCCTTCCGGTAGCGCCAAGAAGGTGGCGAGCAGCGCCAGACCGGCCAGGTGCGAGAGGTAGCGCGCGTCGAGGTGATGCGTCGTCTCCTGGAAGGCGATCACCCAGCGGCCGTAGATCGCCTCGATGGCGACGAACGCGCCGGCGCACCAGGCCGCCGTGCGGAACGAACGCTGGGGAGGTCCGCGGCGGATCAGCCAGAGCGCGAGACAGGCGACCGTCAACAGCAGGGGGAGCTCCTCCACCCAGCGGTCCACACGGTGCATGTGCGTGTCGTGCAGGAACTCGCGCGGCAGGATGAAGAAGACGATGCCGTAGCCGACGAAGTAGCTGGTCACGCCGACGCTGACGGCGAGCGAGCCCAGCTCGCGCGTGCTGAAATCACGGGTGCGCCGCGTCATCCAGTTCACCAGGGCGGCACAGCCCCAGGCGAAGGGCAGGAACCAGAGGTGGCGCGCCGTCCCGGCGAGCGGGCCCCACCATTCGGTGAGCAGGTGCAGCTGCCCCACCTCGAGCGCGTGTCGACCGTAGAAGACCGAATAGATGGCGCACCAGCCGAGGAAGGGCAGGAGTAGGCGCTTGGCGCCGCGCTCGAGCTCGTCGGTCGGAGTGCGGCGAGGATCGGCGAGCGACCCCCGCACCGCGAACAGCGCGAGCGCGGCGATGTAGAACGAGGTGCCGAAGCGCCCCCAGGCCGCGGTCGTCTGCGGGTGCCCCTGCATCTCGACCACGTGGACCCAAATCACGCCGAGAGTCGCCACGACGCGCGCCGCGTCGATGCCGGTGAGCCGTGACGGGCGGGTGCGCGCCACCGTCGCCGAGGCTGGAGCCACGTGGGTCCCGGTCCCCAGGACGAGGTGGAGGTCGGGTCCGCTCGGGCTGGAGCGCCGATGGGCTTCGGGTGAGGGCGGCATCGGCGCTCCGGGGGAATAGCACGCGGAACGGCGCGGGTGGGTGACGATTTTCGGCGGACAGCTGTCCGCCATCGGGGTCACTCGGGCAGACCGCCCGCGCCAGTCGCCAGTCAGTTGCTCACGTCAGTTGCGCAGGCCGGGCGCCTCGTGGCCGCTCTCGGTGACGTACTCGTCGTAGCCGCCGCCGTACACGCGGGGGCCGGCGGGTGTGACTTCGAGTACGCGGTTCGACAGGGCGCCGAGAAACTTTCGATCGTGGGACACGAACAGCATGGTGCCCTCGAAGCGGGCCAGGGCCCGAACCATCATGTTCTTGGTGTCGATGTCCAAATGGTTGGTCGGCTCGTCGAGCACCAGCAGGTTCGGCGGATCGAACAGCATCAAGGCCAGTACCAAGCGTGCTTTTTCGCCACCGGAGAGCACTGCGCCGCGCTTCTCGATGGCGTCGCCGGAGAAGCCGAACGTTCCGAGCAGCGTACGCAGCACGCCGATGCCCGCGGTGGGGAAGCGATCTTGGGCCATCTCGAACACGGTCCGATCGGGCGCCAAGAGTTCCATGGCGTGCTGGGCGAAGTAGCCGAGCTTCACGCCCGCGCCCAGCCGCACGGTGCCCGTGTCGGCCTCCGAGACGCCCGCCACCAGCTTGAGCAGCGTGCTCTTGCCGGCACCGTTCACGCCCATCACGCACCAGCGTTCGCCGCGGCGAACCAGCAGATCGAATCCGTCGTAGATGATCTTGCTGCCGTAGGCCTTCTTCACGCCCTCGACCACGATCACGTCGTCACCCGAGCGGGGCGGCGCACGGAACTCGAAGTCCACCACCTTGCGCGTGCGCGGGGGCTCGATTTTCTCGATCTTGTCGAGCTTCTTGATGCGTGACTGCACCTGAGCCGCGTGGCTCGCGCGCGCCTTGAAGCGATCGATGAAGGCCTGCTCCTTCGCCAGCATGGCCTGCTGGCGCTCGAACTGCGCGGCCTGGTGCGCCTGACGCTCGGCGTATTGCGCCTGGTAGTAGTCGTAGTCGCCCGAGTAGGAGACCACCTCGCCGCCGTCGATGTCGACGATGCGGGTGACCAGGCGGTTCATGAACGCGCGATCGTGCGAGGTCATGATGATGGCCCCCTCGAAGCGCGAGAGGAAACCTTCGAGCCAGATGATCGATTCGAGATCGAGATGGTTGGTAGGTTCGTCGAGCAGCAGGGCGTTGGGCTCGAGCAGCAGCACGCGAGCCAGCGCGACGCGCATCTTCCATCCACCCGACAGCGCGCCCACGTCACCGGCGACCACCTCCGGCTCGAAGCCGAGACCAGCCAAAATCTCCTGCGCGCGCGCCTCGATCGAGTAGCCACCCAGCTCGTCGAAGCGAGCCTGAACCACGCCGAAGCGCTCGACGAGCTCATCGAGGCGCTCGAACTGCTCGGGATCGGCCATGCCCGTCTCGAGCGACGCCAGCTCACGGCGCAGATCGGCGACCTCTCCGGCTCCACGAATCGTGGCCTCGAGCACGCTCTCGCCGTGCATCTCGCCGACATTCTGGTCGAAGTAGCCGATGACGGTGCCGCGCTCGATGGCCACCTGGCCCGCGTCCGGCTGCTCCTGGCCCACGATGAGTCGGAAGATGGTCGACTTGCCGGCGCCGTTGGCACCGATCAGACCGACCCGGTCGCCGGCGAACACGGCGACGCTGGCGTCGACGAACAGGAGCTGGCTGCCGTGTCGCTTGGACACCGAATCGAGCTGAATCACGGCCGGCGCCCTAGCGTCGGGGGGGGGACGCTGGCAAACGGGCAGGGGCTTCGGCCTCCAAATCGCGCTCAGCTTGGTTTACTTGCTCCTTTAACCAAACCTCCAAAGAAGCGCTTTCCGTGAAATCGTTCATGTTTCCAGTTTGGAAAATGAATTGCCATACAGGCGACACCTGACTACGAGACACTGAGAGCGTCGGAACCACCCATGGACCAGCGACTTCTCCGTCCCTCCGCGCTTCAGCCCAGCTCTGGTCAGTCCAGCGCGGGCGACCAGATGTCTCTCGCCAGCGCGAAGTGGTCGGAATTGGGAGCGTCCGACGAGACGCCGGTGCGCGATCTCGGAGACGCCGACTGGCTGCTCGACGCTGGTGACGATCTCGCCGTTCGCTGAGCGTTCACGGCCTTCGAGCCAACGATCCGTGTTCGAAATCTGTCGGTGACCTCCGACACTGATGCCGTTTGTTTCGCACGCGAGTCAACGAAACGGAGTGGAAACGTCTCCACGTCGCCTTCGTTCGGGTGCGTGGAAGCCTGGTGAAACCACTCCCATGTCGGTTCTCACCACTCCTCGACAACTAACTATGCGCGCGTAGTCGCGGTGACACCGAGCGGCGATTGTAGCCAAAAACGGCTGCAATATGCCCTCGTGTGTAGATTTCTCGCGCGGCTATCGCCCTAAACGGGTCCGAAATGTTCCGGCAACACGCGGCCGGTTACCTCTCCAACCAGGTTTGGGACGCAAGTTTCAGCTTCGCGTCCTCGTTCGAAATCGGCGGAATTTCCGCCGAATCCACTCTCAATGGACCACCTGAAGGAGAATTTCTGATGAGGCTTTATCGAGGTATTCACGCCGGGCTTTGTACTGGTGTGGGCGCACTGCTGGTCACCACGGGTGCATTCGCTCAGGACCCCGCTCCCGAGGCAGCGCCCGAACCGGCACCCGCACCTGCACCTGCTCCCGCCGCGGAAGCCACGGCCGCTCCGGCAGAGGGTACTCCTGCGACCACGGCCAACGAGGAGAAGGTGACCGAGGCGGTCGAGGAGGAGGGCGAGATCCTCCCCAAGGGCCTGAGCTTCATGGCGTTCGCAGACGCCTACGCCACCATGCAGACCGCGCAGGTCGGCTCTCCTTCGCCCTACCATCGCGCCTATGACTCACAGTCGCCTGGCCTGACCGCCGCCAACGGCTTCAGCCTGGCATTCGGCGGCCTCGACGTCAGCTACGACAGCAAGTACTTCGGGGTCACGACCAGCCTGCGCTTCGGTCCTGGGGTGCCCCAGTTCTAC
>DATIDO010000581.1:0-3471 GCA_035456245.1 Polyangiaceae bacterium | reverse complement strand
CAGCTCCAGCTCGTTGGTCTGACCGGCTTCGAGCGGGCCTACCCGTACCAACTCTCGGGCGGCATGTCGCAGCGGGCGGCCATCGCTCGGGCGCTCGCCAGCCAGCCCAAGATCCTCCTGCTCGACGAGCCGCTCGGCTCGCTCGACGCGCTCACCCGGTTGCATCTCCAAGGTGAGCTCCAGCGACTGTGGCGCGTCGAAGGCGTGACCATGATCCTGGTGACGCACGATATCGAGGAAGCCATCTACCTGGGGCAGGAGGTGCTGGTGCTCGACGCACGTCCGGGGCGCATCAAGCGCAGGGTAGAGGTCGATTTGCCGTTCCCGCGCGAGCGGGGCGGTGCGGGGTTTCAGCGCATCAAGCGCGAGTTGCTCAGCGAGTTCTCGCTGGGCGCAGGTATCTGACGAGCCGCGTGGCGCCCGACTGGTCGGGGCAGCCGAGCAGCTCATCGGTGGGGAAATCGACTCGTATTCGAGGACCCCGGCACGCGAACGTCCCGAGCCGACTGGTATTCGACTCGGCATGAAAGGAAGCACGAAATGAGTCAGCTCGACACCCTTTGGTACACCCGTTGCCCTGTGCCCACTCCCCTCGGTATCGCCTCCCAGCTGGGGTGGATCGAGACGGAGTTCGCCCGCGACGGCATCCACGTCCGCACCCTGCAGGACACGAACGATCCCAACCTGCGTGAGTCGCACTTCGACCACCGCCTGGACAACTCCTTCCGTCAGGGTGGCAACATCCCGGCGATTTGGGCGCGTTCGCAGGGACGCGACACCAAGCTCATCGGCCTCACCTGGACCAACGAAGCGCAGGTGATCCTCGTCCGTGGTGATTCGCCGCTCCAGCGCGTATCGGATCTCCGTGGCAAGCGCCTGGGCGTGCGCACCAACCCCCAGGGTCTCATCGACTTCTGGCGCGCCACGACCATCCGCGCCTACGTGGCGGCACTGGGCGTCGAGGGTCTGAGCGAGCGCGACGTGTCGCTCGTCGACTTCGCCCAGAACCAGCAGTCGGGCAGCCAACGCGGCTGGTCGGCAGGCGAGCCCGAGAAGTCGCCCGAGGTCGTGGCGCTGCTCGAGGGTCGCGTCGATGCCATCTTCCACAAGGGTTCGCGGGGCCTGGAGCTGGCCGACTCGATCGGCGCGCGCGTGCTCTACGATGTCAACACGCACCCCGATCCCAAGGTGCGGGTCAACAACGGCTCGCCCCGCACGTTCACGGTCGACGCCGGCCTGCTGGAGCGTCACCCCGACGTGGTGACGCGCTTGGCCAAGCAGGTACTTCTGGCCGGCAGCTGGGCCGAGCAGAACCGCAAGGAAGCGGTGGAGTACGTGGCCAAGGAGACGTTCTCGTCGGTCGACGCCGTCGAGCGTGCCTACGGCCGTAACGTGAACCACGCGCTGAAGACCGATCTCGAGCCGAGTTCCATCGCGGCGCTGAGCGACTTCAAGGACTTCCTGCACGCTTGGAAGTTCATCCCCAACGACTTCGACGTGAACTCGTGGATCGATGCCCGTCCGCTCAACGCGGCCATCGAGCAGATCCGTCGCGAGTCGGCCATCGCGGTCTGAAGCCGAGTTCTGGCGTGCAGCCAGAAAAAGGGCCCCGAGGAGAACCTCGGGGCCTTTCTTTTTCCGGACCTCACCGATGTCGAGCGGCGCTGGTCGCCACCAGCCGAGCGCGCGGCGCGCTGGGGGAACCAGCCGAGGGCACGCGGCGCTGGGGAACGAGCCCAGCGCCGAAGGAGTTCAGGCTGCCGTTTCGCGCGCGGCGTGCTCGCGCTGCAGCGCTTGGCGAGCCAGCACGAGCGGGCGGTGATCGATCCAGGCGTCGAAGTCGAAGTCGCGATCCAGGAAGCCGTGGATCAGCTGGAAGTTTTTCTGCTGACGGAACAGCTCGACGCGCTCGTCCGACAGATCGGGCGCCAACTCCAGGTGGAAGCCGTCGCGGTAGGCCTCTTCCACGCCGCGGGCTCCGGCGCGCGTCTCCCCCTGCAGGATCTTGCGAACCTCCGGCAGGTGGGTCTTGGCCCACTCGGCCGCGCGCAAGGTCTGGAACAAGAAGCGCCCGACCAAGTCCAGGTGGTCGTCGAGCAGGCGCTGATGGACGGTGATGGGGCGGGGAGTGCCGTTGTTCACGCGGAAGCGTCGCTCGGGGAGCTGGTCGAGATCGATACCGACGATGGCGCCGTGACGCTGAGCTGCCTCGGCTGCCGCTGCGCCCTTCACGTAGACGGCGTCGACTTCACCGCGCAGCAGCGGCTCGATGCCCTCCCACAGCCGGCCGCTCGGTGCTTCCCAGCCGTCCTCGAGCCCCACCTCGACCAGGTGGACGTCGTCCAGGCCCAGGCCGACCGAGGCCAGCGCGCCGCGGTAGCCCTGCAGGCTCATGCCGCGGGCAATGCTGCGGCCACGGCGGTTCGCCTCCAGATCGGCCCTGCGGAAGGCGGGTAGCGCCAGGCGCTGGCCGCGCAGCTGCGCGGGGGTGCGGATGGGGGAATCGGGGCGCACCAGAATGGTCTGCCACTCGTCGATCCAGGTGAGACCGATGAGCTTGGTGGGGGCCCCCTGGGCGCGAGCGGGCAGGGCGAGCAGGTTCCCGCCCTCCCGGATCAGCGTGGGCAGATCGTGGTCGTAGTGGTGCCTGCTGAGCTCTTTCGGGCCGTCCTGGAGCGTGCGGATGGTGATGCCATCGCGGGCAAACTCCTGGTCGAACCAGCCGAGCTGGTAGGCGAGCCCCGTGGCGGTGGGGACGGGACAGCGGGTGAACCAAAGGGTGTCGGGTTTGCTCATGGGTCCTTTCGAAGCCGACTCGGCTGAGCGCAAGGTTTCACACCGGAGTCGAGTTGTCTACGAAAAGAGACGTTGGTCTTGATCGTGCTCTTGTCCGTGGTAAGGGACAGGTGTCGCCGCGTCGACAGGGAGCTGACATGGTCGAGAGTTGGGTCGTATCGGGTGGTGCGTTTTGGGCCGAGTTCGTCGGCCTGGTGTTGGCTCGTTCGCGGGTCGTAGCGCGGCGGAGGGGCTCGTGAGCGCCGCCCGTTCGGAGTCCCAGTGGCCCCAGGCTGGCGCGGCGGGGGCCGCTGCCGGAGTTCTGGTGTTCGCTTCACTGGACAGCCTGGTGGGGAGCGGCTCGGTGCTGAACCGCGGAGCGCGGGACGCGGTGCGCGCCCTGGCGGCGGAGCGCATCGATGTCGTGGTGCTCGGCTTGGAGTCGTCCAGCGAATTCGAGTTGGCCGAATACCTCGGCGTGGTGGCCCTGCAGACCCAGGACGAGCTCGGCCATTGGCTCCAGGAGCGCCGCATCCCCTACTGGCGGACAGCGGCCGTGGGGGCCGTGGGCGCCCACAGCAGTCTGCTCGAGGCGGTATCGCTGCCCTTCTGGCTCGGTGCCGAGGACTACCCCGGTCAGCGCGGCGTGGTCGAGCTGCCGCGCGGTGACGCCAGTTTCGTCGCCAGTCGCTTGCT
>DATIDO010000580.1:0-2954 GCA_035456245.1 Polyangiaceae bacterium | reverse complement strand
GATTTCATCGCGCGTATGGTGGAGACGGCCAATCGTCTCCGTCCCGATTTGATTGCCATCACCGGTGATTTGGTGGATGGCAGCGTCGAGCACCTCGGCCGGCACGCCGCCCCACTCGCCGAGCTGAGCGCTCCACACGGGACCTGGTTCGTCACCGGTAACCACGAGTACTACTCGGGCGCCGACGAGTGGATCGACGAGTTGGCGCGGCTCGGCATTCCCACGCTGCGCAATCGCCGCGTCGAGCTGACGCGCGAGGGCGCCGTGGTCGATCTGGTGGGCGTGACCGACCACCGCGCCGGGCAGTACGACGACGCGCCCGATCTGGAGGGCGCTCTGCGCGGACGCGATCCCTCACGCGAGTCGATCCTGCTGGCCCACCAACCGGTGACGGTGAAGGAGGCGAGCCAACACGACATCGGGCTGCAGCTCTCCGGCCACACGCACGGCGGCCAATTCTGGCCGTGGAGCTGGGTCGTGAACTGGGTGCAGCCCGTCGCGCGCGGCTGGGCGCGCTTCGGCGAGACCCAGATCTGGGTGAACACCGGCACCGGCTACTGGGGACCGCCCCTGCGCACCGGCAGCGAACCGGAAATTACCCTGCTGACGCTGCGCGCCCAGGCCTGAGCTGGTCGAACCGGGACTCAGTGGAAGTCGTCGCGCAGGGCGTGACGAGCCTGGTGAGGCAGGTCCATCAGCTGGAGGGCCAGCTCGTGAACGATGCGGCTCAGCAGGGCGCGCTCGGTCGAGGTGATCACGCCATCCGACACTGCCTCACCCCACTTGGAGCCCACGAACTCGCGGAACACGCGCACGGTATCCTCGGTCGAAAGGTCGCTGCGATAGGCAGTCAGTTCCTCCCGTTCGGCAGGCTCGACGATTCCGTCGGCAAAGATGCGGTCGAGGAGGGTCCGGAGGCCAGCTGTAGAACGACTCACGGCTGCAGATTTACCAACGCCTCACCTTCGAAGCAATCGCCCCCGAGCCTCCCGCGCGCACAGCGGCTGCTGCTCGGTCAGCTGGCGGCGAACGCCTCGGCTCGCTCGGCCACGCGCAGGCCGTCCACCGCAGCGCTGACGATGCCGCCGGCGTAGCCCGCGCCTTCCCCCGTGGGGAACAGCCCCAAGAGGCTGGGCGACTGAAGAGTGTCCGCCTCTCTGGGTACACGGACCGGCGAGCTGGTGCGCGACTCGACGCCCACCAGGATGGCCTCCGAGGTGACGTAGCCGCGCATCTGCCGATCGAACGCGCGCAGGGCGTTGCGTAGACGATCGGCCAACCCGAGCCCCGTGGCATCCAGTACCGCGCCCACGTCCGTGGCCGTCAGTCCGGGGAGATAGCTGGTGGCCGGCAGATCCGCCGACGCTCGCCCGGCGAGAAAGTCGGAGACGCGTGTCGCCGGCGCACGATTCTGGCCTCCGCCAGCGACCTGCGCGGCGTGCTCGGCGCGCCGTTGCACCTCGATGCCAGCCTGCTCCCCGCGCAGCCCGAGCGCTGCGTAGTCGTCCAGCTCGACGCCCACGACCAAGCCCGAGTTGGCGAAGGCAGAGTCGCGCTTGGAGAGGCTCATGCCGTTGACCACCAAGTGCTCACCATCGGTCATGGCCGGGACGATCCAGCCACCGGGGCACATGCAGAACGAAAAGACGCCGCGACCGCCGACTTGCTCCACCAGCTTGTAGGAGGCCGCGCCCAGCTTGGGGTGCCCGGCGTGCTTGCCGAACTGAATGCGATCGATGGCTTGCTGGGGGTGCTCGATGCGCACGCCCAGCGCGAAGGACTTCGCCTCCAAGGCAACGCCGGCTTTCGCCAGCAGCTCGTAGACGTCGCGCGCCGAGTGCCCCGTCGCCAGGATCACGGCCCGGGTGGCCAGCTCCTCGTGCCGCGCCTCCGCTCCTACTTCGTCGACGCGCTCCAGGCGAACCCCGGTCACCGCTCGACCACCGCCACGCGCCTCGACTTCGAGGCCTACCAAGCGCCGCCCGAAGCGAAACTCCACGCCGACCTCGGCGAGGCGTTCGCGCATGGCCTCGACGATCTTGGGCAGCAGGTTCGAACCAATGTGAGGTCGAGCCTCGGTCAGCACGTTGGGCGGCGCGCCGTGCAACGCCAGCACCTCGAGCACGTCCCGCACGTCCCCGCGCTTGTGGCTACGCGTGTAGAGCTTTCCATCGCTGTAGGTCCCCGCGCCGCCTTCGCCGAAGCAGTAGTTGCTGTCGGGATCGACGCCGCCGCGCGCGTTCAGCAGCTTCAGATCGCGGCGCCGGGGCTGCACCGTCTTGCCGCGATCGACCACCACCACTCGCTGCCCGCGGCGCGCCAGCTCGTAGGCAGCGAACAGACCGGCGGGGCCGTCGCCGACCACCACGATGGGCGGTTGATCGGCTGGAACCGTTGGCTCGCGCGGCATCCGGGGAGCCAGCTCGAGGCCATCCTCTCCTTCACCGAGCGCGAAGAGCAGGTGAAATTGCACGCGTCCACGCCGCGCGTCGAGCGAGCGCTTCAGCAGGCGTAGCCGCGGCAGATGTTGGGACCCCACGCCCAGCTGGCGCGCGACGCGCTGACGCAAGGCGTCATCGTCCTCGGCGTCGTCGAGACCGACGCTCAGCTCGACCTGCTCCGGCAAAGACACCATGTTCACTTCCCCGCACTCGGCGGGCCCTTGGGGCCGTTCGCCGATTTCCCGCTCTTCAGCTTGTTGCCGCCGAAGGGCGCGACCACTGGCAGAGCATCGAAGCGGACCTTCGCGGCGGCCTCGAGCTCGGCGAGCTTCGCCGGCTCCTGCTTGGACAGATCGTGCTCCTCGCCTGGATCTTTCTCCAGATCGTAGAGGGCCTTCTTCACCCCACCATCCCAGAAGATGGCCTTGTACTTGCCCTGGATCACCGCGCGACGCGCGCCGTTGTTCGTGTCCTCCGCCAGCTCCACGACCAAGGGCTCCCTGCTCTCGGCCG
>DATIDO010000579.1:0-7294 GCA_035456245.1 Polyangiaceae bacterium | reverse complement strand
GGGAGCTGGCACCGGCAAGACGCGGGTGATCACCGTGCGCATCGCCGAGCTGATCCAGAGCGGCATCACGCCCAGCCGTATCCTGGCCGTGACCTTCACCAACAAGGCGGCGCGCGAGATGCGCGAGCGCGCCCAGGGCCTGCTCGGGCGCCGCAAAAAGAACCAGAAGGGGCCGGAAATCAGCACCTTCCACTCGCTGTGCGTGCGCGTGCTGCGCCGCCACGCGCGCCTGCTCGGCTACCCCGAGAACTACACCATCTACGACCGCGGGGACCAGGAGAGCCTGGCCCGGGGCGCCCTGCGCGACATTCGCGTCGGCACCCAGAAGCTCCGCCCCGGCGATCTGATCTCTCAGATCAGCCAGTGGAAGGGCGCCGGCATCACGCCGGCCCAGGCGCAGCAGCGCGCCAAGAAGGACGTGGAGCTGCTCTGCTCGCTCGCCTACGAGAAGTACCAGCAGAGCTTGCGCGTCTCCGGCGCCATGGACTTCGACGATCTGCTGCTCAACACCGAGCTGCTGTTCGCCGAACACCCCGAGGCCCGCTTCGCCGAGGCTTCGCGCTTCGATCACCTGCTGATCGACGAGTACCAGGACACCAACGGCCTGCAGTACCGCATCGTGAAGAGCCTGGCCGAGCGTCATCGCAACCTGTGCGTGGTGGGCGACGACGACCAGTCGATCTACGGCTGGCGAGGCGCCGAGGTCGAGCACATCCTGAACTTCAAGGACCACTGGCCCGAGGCGCGCGTGGTGCGGCTCGAGGACAACTACCGCTGCACCGAGTGGATCATCCACCTGGCCAACACGCTGATCGCCCACAACACGGCGCGTCACGACAAGGTGCTGCGCGCCGCGCGCGGCCGTGGTTCGACCCCGCGCTTCCTGAAGTTCGACGACGAGACGCAGGAGGCCGAGGCCGTCGTCCGCGAGATCCAGTCGAAGATCCAGCGCGAAGACGAAGAGCGCGTGCCGGCCAGCGACATCGCCATCCTGTTCCGTACCAACGAGCAGCCGCGCGCCTTCGAGCAAGAGCTGCGGGCGGCAGGCGTGCCCTACCTCTTGGTCGGCGGGCAGAGCTTCTACGACCGCAAAGAGGTCAAGGATCTGCTCTCCTACCTGCGTGTGCTGGCGAACCCGGCCGACGAAGTCTCGCTCCTGCGCATCGTCAACGTCCCGGCGCGCGGCATCGGGCCCTCGTCGATCCAGGTGCTGCTGGACGACGCAGTTCGCGATGGCGTGCCGCTGTGGAAGGTTCTCCCCGCGGCCAGCGTGCACCCCGGCGTGGCCCCCGCGGCGGCCACGGCGCTGGAGAATTTCCGCCGTTTGGTCGAAGAGTTCCGGGCCCGGCTGGGGCGGGAGTCGCTCAGCAATCTCGTGGGCGAGCTGATCGGTCGCATCGACTACAAGGGCGAGCTGGCGCGGCTCTACAAGGATCCGGCGGAGCACGAGGCCCGCTTGGGCGCGGTGGAAGATCTGGTCAACGCCGTCGTCACCTACGAGCGGCGGAACGAGGAGCCGACCTTGAACGGCTTCTTGGAAGAATCGACCCTGTCGTCACGCGACGACGAGAAGGACGACGACTCGCGCACTGCCCATTCGGTGACGCTGATGACGCTGCACAGCGCCAAGGGGCTCGAGTTCCCCCACGTGTACCTCGTGGGTATGGAAGAGGGGCTCTTGCCTCACAAGCGCTCGGTGGTCGACGGTGGTCAGTCGATCTCCGAAGAGCGGCGCCTGTGCTACGTGGGCGTCACCCGCGCCAAGGACGAGTTGACGCTGAGCTTCTGCAAGGCGCGGATGAAGTGGGGCAAGCTGCGGCCCCAGATCCCCAGCCGTTTTCTGCTGGAGATGCGCGGCGACACCCAGAAGGCGGCCGAAATCGCCCTGACCGCCGAGACGCAGCTCCGCGCCGAGCACGCGCGCGCGCTGGAGGCCGAGGCGGAGGCCGACGCCAAGCGCGAGAAGGCAGCCCGGAAGCGCCAGCGGACGGCTGCCAAGGAAGCTCGCGAAGCCGCTTCGGCCGCAGGCACCGAGAAGAAGTCGCGCAAGCGCGGCGCGAGCGCCGATTCGAGCTCCGGCTCGAGCCCCAGTCCAAGCCCAGCTCCGCCGGCTGCGAGCGTGACGCCCGAACCGGTCGATCCCAACGCCTTCGTCGTGCCCGCCGATCAAACCGTGCGCGATCTGCAGGGGGGCAACCGCGCCGCCGCGCACTTCAAGACGCCGACAGGGCTCCCTCCCTCAGAGGGTGCACCGCCACCTTCGGCGCCGCCCGCTGCTTCCGCGAGTGACGCGCCGACCAAGCCGCGTCAGGTTAGCCTCTTCGGGGACTGAAGCCGGCCCGCCCCAGACTGGCGAGCCCGCGCCCGGCCCACCCGAGACCCACCCGAACCAAAGAGCGTGATGCAGTTCGAGCAGTGGTTCCCGGCCTTCCGTCAGCAGCTCGCCGAGCGCGGTCTCGACTTGGTTTGGCCGTTCTCGGTGGCACGGCTCAACGCCAGCTGCCCCATCGAGCACCGCCTACCGCACTCGGCCCCGCACTCGGCCCCGCACTCGGCACCTGTGCGCCGCGACGCCTTGGGGCTCGTGGTCGGCAATGGTCGCGCGCTCTTCACCCCCTTCCTGCGCAGTCTGCCGGCCCCCGAGCTGCTCCCGCCCGATCCACTCGATCGCTACGTCGAGCAGTCGCTCGAGCGGGCCCTCGAGAGCGCTCCGGCGACCCTGCTGATCGGCTACTCGCACACGCTGCACCCGGCGCCGCTACCCATGCAGCGCTACGCCGAGGCGAGCGGCTTGGCGCGGCTGGGGCCTGCCGGGCTGGTCGTGCATCCCCAGCTGGGGCCGTGGCTGTCCTTGCGCGCCGTGGTGGTGTTCGACCTCGAACCACCCGCGGCGTTGCCGGAGCCGAATGACTCGCCGTGCCCGGGCTGCGCGGCTCCGTGTCGGCCCGCTTTCGAACGAGCGGTGGCCGCGCTGACGGGGACGCCGCCCAACGAGCTGCTGAGCGATCCGCCGAACGAGCTCGTCGAAGCCGGTTTGCCCGTTCCTGCGGTGCTCGACGGACGCCAGCGGCTCTTCTTGGCGGCTCGCGATGCTTGCCCCGTCGGTCGCCAGGAGCGCTTCGGCCAGCAACAGCTGGCCTACCACTACGTTCGCGATCCGGCGCTGCTCCGCTAGTCCCTCATTGGCGCGGCCCATCTATTGGCGCGGCTTCGAGCCGGCCTACGAGGCGGTGGCACCAGACGAGCCGGCCTACGAGGCGGTGGCGCCTGACTAGCCGGACTGAGCAGCCGAGCCGGACTGAGCAGCCGCGGCGGACTGACCGTCCCCCGCTCCTTGATCCGCCAGGCCGGCTGCGCCGAGCTCACTCGGATCGGGTCCGAGCCGCACGCCCAAGGGGCGCAGGACGAAGTTCACCACGCGCAGGGTTTCCTCGTCGGTCAGGTAGCAGCTGTAGCTGACCACCATCACGGCGCTGAACATCGGGATCAGCATGAAGACGTCGATGCCGATGTGGAACAAGATCCCCGCGGCCAGCGCGGGCAGCCGGTAACGCGGTAGCCACACCACGAGCGGCAGGAGCCACTCGAAGAGCAGAGTTCCGTAAGTCATCGCGGCGATGAACGGCGTGAAGTGGATCTCCACCGGCCACTCCGCGAACACCTCCGACGAGAGGACGAAGAACAGCGCCTGTCCCTTCCACCAGCCCCGGTGCGCCAGCTTGGCGAAGCAGGAAAACAGGTAAATGTAGCTGATCTGCAGGCCGATGATGCGCTGGCTCCACACCGTCGTCGGGCGGTACTCCCAGCCCAACTTGGCGCGGATCCAGGCGTCGACCGACCAGCGCTGACCGAGCGGCATGAGCGCGCCCAGCAAGCCCAGGATCAGGAACAGTCGATCGCCGCCGTTCACCGTGTAGGGGTTGCGGTGCTGCAGCGCGACGTTGACGACGAAGATGACCAGCGACCAGAAGCGCGGGACGAAGCCCACGGTGTAGAGGACCGCGGCCACCAGGTAGGTCATGGTCACGGCGCGGACCCACTCCGGATCTTCCGGCGCCTGGGTCAGCACGGAGTAGATCTGCTCCTTGAAGTGCTTGACCCGCGCCCACGGGATCATGCCCTCGTCCGTGTAGTAGCGCGTCTGGTTCAGCTGGACGCCGACGGCGGTCCAGATGGCCAGGAGGCCGTAGGCGATACGAAACAGCGCGGCCGAGTAGCCCTGCGAGCGCGCGCCGAAGAAATCGACGACCGGCTCGACCCAGCTCTTCTTCACCTTCATCGGACTCCTCCGCGGTGCACGACCGGCTGTCGGCAGCTCTGAGCCAGGTAGACCTCGGTCTTTTCGGCGTCGCCCACGCGCACCTCGAGCTGGATGCGACGCAGCGGGATGCCGCGCTCGAGTGCGTCCTTGCAGAAGTACTTCACGTAACCCCAGCCCCAGTGGTTGCGCGACTTCTCGTCGGCCAGCTTCGTTTGGATCTTGCGCAGGCGGGTGTCGCGGATGCGCTGCAGGAAGTCGCGCTCGTTCTGCTGGACGTGGGAGATCTCGATGCGGTCACCGTTCTCTTTGATACCGATGACGGAGACCAGCTTGTCCTTCGGCGGAAGCGAAAACATGCCCCAGGTGTCGGTCATGCGCAGACCTTCGCCGTACCAGGCCACCAGGGGATTCAGCGGTTCACGCCACTTCTTGGGGGCGCCCCGGACCAAGACCGCGGTCACGTGCAGCAGCACGAACGCAGTGGCCAGTACGAAGGTCAGCCGAGTTCGCAGCGACCAGGAGCGAAACGCCTTCCAGCCGTCGGCCAGCGTGACAGTCTCTTCTTCCTTCGCAGCAGCGGCGCTATCGGTGGCGCTCGGCTCGGTGGAGACCTGGGCCCCGGCGCTCTCGGCCCCGGGAGGCTCGACCGAGCCATCGGCAGAGTCCGGCTCGCCGGAAGAGGCAGGCTCCTCGGAAGAGGCAGAGCCCGGCTCACCGGAAGAGGCAGGGATCGGTTCGGCAGTTCCCCCGGGAACGGCGGTGTCTCCCGTTTCGTTGGGATCGTCGGGCGTGGTTGGTAAGTTCGTCATGGGCTCCGCGAGACCAAGCAAGTGGCTCGGTTCTACCCGGGACTTCCGCCGCTTTGAACCCCCGAAAGCGCCATGGGAGCGGAGTTTTGGCGGGGTTCGCCGTGAATTTGCGCAAAAGCTGCGGGGAGATCCGCGGCGCTCGGCTCAGATCTCCCGGACTTCGTTGGGTAGCTCGTTGGTGTCGTCGGCGCGCGGCGGGCAGTGCTGCGCCAAGATCGCGCCCAGCTGCTCCGTCGCGCGGACCAGACCTTCCGCCGGACGTCCAGCGCGCAGCGCCGCAATCAGCTCGTCCACGACGTGCTGCCACGCCCCCGACTCGACGCGCTCGTCGATGCCGCGGTCGGCCAGCACGCGCACGCGGTGCTCGGCCTCGCACACCAAGAGCAACACACCGCTGCGATCGCGCGTCTCGCGCAGCCCCAGCTCGATGAAGGCGCGCGCCGCGCAGTCCTCCACGCCGCGCTCGACCAGGCGGCTCGGGGTCACCAGGCGCAGGAGCGCCCCTTGGCCGAGCAGCGCAAACAGCCCCAGAGCCAGGGGAAAGACCAGCAGGTAGCCGAGCCACACGGACTCCGGCGCGCAGCGGTGCTGCAGCTCGGCCGCCAGGGCCAGAGCGAGCGGCAAGGCCCACAGCGCTCGCACCGCAGCGTAGTCGGTCGCCCGAGGTGTCACCGCGACGACCAGCTCGCCCGACGTGTTGCGCTCGGCGCTGGCCACCGCATCCCGGACTCGCAGTTTCTCTTCGTCGTTCAGCAGCGCCATCACCATCTCCCCGAGGCGCCACCGCCACCGAAGCCACCACCGCCGCCGCCACCGAAGCCGCCGCCACCACCGCCACCACCACCGCCGCGCATGGATCCGATCAGCATGCCGGCCAGGAAGCCTCCCATGCCGCCACCTCGACCGCCGCGGTCCAAGAAAAAGACCAGGAGCAGGAGCGCCAGAGGGAGCAGCCGCAGCCAGCTCTGCGCACGCGCGCGCGGCGACTCTTCGGGCGGCCCGACCCGGACGGCCTCGCCTTGGGCTGCCTTCTCCAGCACGTCCAGTGCGCTGTCGATGCCACCGGCGAAGTCACCCTTCTGGAAGGCCGGGGTGAGCTCGTAGCGGATCACCCGTGCCGCCAGGGCGTCGGGGATGGCTCCTTCCAGGCCGTAGCCCACTTCGATACGCATCTGGCGATCCCGTGGGGCGATGACCAAGAGCAAACCGTCGTCGCGCTTCGCGTCGCCGAGCTTCCACTTCTCGGCCAGGCGAATCGAGTAGTCCTCGATGGCGGCCCCCTCGAGCGAGGGCACGGTGACCACGCCGAACTGGTGCCCAGTGGCTCGCTGGTACGCGGTCAGCCGTGCGTCGAGCCGCGCGGCGGCGCTCGCGTCCAGCAGGTTGGCCCCATCGGTGACGAGTCCCCGGAGTTCGGGCAGCGCGGCGTCGGCTCGACTCGAGCCCGCCGTAGCCGCGAGCCAAGTCAGCACGACGAGCAGCAAAGCACCGAACGTGCCGACGGCGCGAACGAGCGCCCGCAGGATCGAAGGCCGGCGCATGGGACTGGGGAGACCGAAAATCACGAAAGCGGTCCGACTCAGAACTGGACCTCGGGCGGGCGATCGGCGTTCGGGGCCGTCGCCTCGAAGGTCGGACGCTCCTTCTTGCCGCGCATGCTCGCGCCGATCGACGACGGGAAGTGCAGCACCACCTTGTTGTACTCGGCGACGGACGCGATGTAGCGCTGGCGAGCCACGGTGATGCGGTTCTCGGTGCCTTCGAGCTGGGCCTGCAGATCGCGGAAGGCGTCGGTGGCCTTCAGCTCGGGGTACTTCTCGGCCACGACCAGCAGGCGCGAGAGCGCGGAGCCGAGCTCACCCTGGGCCGCCTGAAACTTCTGGAGGCGCTGGGGATCGTCGACGATGCTGGAGTCGACGTTCAGCTGGCCGACCTTGGACCGAGCCTCGACGACTGCCTTCAGCGTGTCCTTCTCGAAGTTGGCTGCGCCCTGCACCGTCTTCACCAGGTTGGGCACCAGATCCGCGCGGCGTTGGTACTGGTTCTGGACCTCGGCCCAGCCAGCCTTCACCTCTTCGTCCTGCGTGATCACGTCGTTGTAGCCGCAGCCGGCCAACACCGCGATGGCGGCCACGACCAGGGCCACGACACGAAAATCGAATCGTTTCGAGAGCATGCCTCCTTATTGCGCACGCTCCTGCGCCGCCGCAAGCCCTCAGCCGGC
>DATIDO010000578.1:0-2271 GCA_035456245.1 Polyangiaceae bacterium | reverse complement strand
GGTGCATGACCTCGCGCAGCGCTCGTATGCACGGGAATGTGATGGCGACGCGCTTCGTGCCAGGCTCGCCCGTCGCGAAGTCCGGTTGCGGCGGTATCCGCACGATGCGGAACCCGAGCAGGTCAAAGCCGTCGTCGACGTGGGTGATCGCTGTCTTCTCGGGCGAGAGCGTCAAGCGCATCTGCTCCCGCATGAATCCGGCCGTCTGCTCCTTGATCGCGTGGGCCTGGGCTTCGGTGCCGCGCACCAGCACCACGAGGTGAGTCGCCGGGGGGAGTCTCACCCCCCGGCGCTCGCAGAACCCGGCGTGAACCTCTCAGCTCACCGGGCTCCCATCGTCCAGCCGTCGGGGCGCACGCCGAACCGCCAGTGCGCGAACAGGTCGGGCTGACGTCTTGCGACATCGGCGAGGAACCTGCGTGCCCTGGTCGGGCGGCGGCGCAAGCGTTTGTACTTCTTCATGGCCCATCTCACGAGCGTGTCGTTGAGGTGGCGGAAGACCGGATACAACATGGACTTGTAGAAGCGCCCGTAGTAGTTGATCCAGCCCTGGAGCACGACGTTGAACATGCGCGCCAGGTCCGTGAGGGTCTTGTCCGGGCGAAGATGCAGTCGCCAGCGGCGCATCTCGCGTCGCATCGCGGTCTTCGCGTGGCTCGAGACCGCCGGGGAGAAGTTCAAGAAGTGCTTCCCGAACCTGTTCTTCGACAGCCGCGGGCGGAACGTGTAGCCGAGGAAGTCAAACGATGTGTGCTCGTGAGAGCCGCGCCGGTCGACGTCCTTGCAGTACACGATGCGGGTCTTTTGCTCGTTGAGCTCCAGCCCGCATTCCGCCAGCCGCGAAGCGATCATGGCCCGCAGCTGCCGGGCCTGCCGCTCGCTTCGAGCGTGGACGATGATGTCGTCGCAGTAGCGCTCGAACGGGACGGCCGGGAACATCTTGGCCATCCACGCATCGAACGCGTAGTGCATGAACATGTTGGCGAGCAGGGGCGAAATCGCAGACCCTTGAGGAGTTCCGCGATCCCGCGCGACCAGCGTCCCGTCTTCGCGTTGCAGCGGCGCTTTGAGCCACCGCTCGACGTAGAGCACGATCCAGCGCTGGTCGGTGTGGTGGGCGACCGCTTTCAGGACGAGGTCCCATGGGACGGTGTCGAAGAACTTCCGGATGTCCATGTCGAGCACCCAGTCGTTGCGCCAACAGCGCTCCCGGCAGACTCCCAACGCGTCGTGCGCGGAGCGCCCCGGCCGATACCCGTAGGAATCCTCGTGGAACACCGGCTCCACGCAGGGCTCCAAGTACGAGCGCACGACCACCTGGGCGATCCGATCCGCGACGGTTGGCACCCCGAGCACTCTCGAGGAGCCGTCCTTCTTCGGTATCTCCACCGCGCGCACCGGCGGCGGGAAATAACTTCCCGACGAGAGCCGGTTCCAGAGCTTGTAGAGGTTCCCGTGAAGGTTCTCCTCGAACTCCGCGATCGACTGCTCGTCAACGCCGGCCGCGCCCTTGTTCGCCTTGACCCTCCGATAGGCCTCCCAAACGGCCCATTTGGAGATCGCAAACGACTTCGGCTTCGGCTCGCTCACCCGGCTCCTCCCGCCCGAAGGCGGTTGACCGCCAAGCTCACCAGGACGACCCTTCCCCTTCGCTCCAGCCCCATTACAGGGCCTTCACCGCTACTACGAGAAGGTCCGCCCCTGTGCCCCGCATCACTACTCTCCCCCTCGCAGATCAGCTGCTTGGGGTTCTCGCTGGCGCGCGCGGCCGCAGGCCCGTTCTGACGCCACTGGCTGCCCGCAACCGCGGGGCGACAGGTTCCCCCGTTCCACACGAGAGCCCGGATCACGCTCGCGCCACCATCCATGCCGGACACCCGCCTGGCCAGTCGACAGGCTCCCTCCAGGCTGCTCCCGGGGCAATGACTCGACCCCGGTTTCGAATGTCGCCGATACGCTTTCGACACCTCATCGGTGGTTCGCTTTCGCTCGCCTTCGTGATCCACACCTGACGCGCTGATAGCGCGCCTTGTCCGCGACGCTCAGCACCCGACTCTTAACCGGCGCACCTCGCGGTGGTTTGCGATCTCCCCCTGCAGGGCGACCGCGGAGGGCCAACCTCCATCTCTCGCGCAGCACCGCATCCGGCGCATCGACCTTCTACATCGACCCTCCTTCAGCGTTCTCGGCACACCGTCGTCGGCGTAGCGCTCAAACGGACAGCCCGGCAGATCCCGGGCCATCCATGCGTCAAACGCGTAGTGCATGAAC
>DATIDO010000577.1:0-2665 GCA_035456245.1 Polyangiaceae bacterium | reverse complement strand
CCATCGTTCATCGCCTGGGCCATCATCCAGAACTCGAGGATGAGCCAGTTGCCCAGGTTGGCGCCGCGCAGCCGAACCTTCTCGCCTTCTTCGTTCACCCAGAAGGCGCCCTCCTGGTGAATCGCCGAGAGCTGAGTGGGACCGACGGGGGTCTCGCCGCCCGTACCGGGCGCACCAGCGATCGGTCCGGAGCCACCCGTGGAGCCATCGTCGGGCCCCGGTCCATCACCACTGGGGGTCCCGCCCGAGCCTTCACCGCTATCCGGCTGCCCGGTCCCTCCCGCGTCGCCACAGGCGGCGACCAACCAAGAGGACACCAGCGCACCGAGAACGAACCGACCGAATTTCACGTAGGCCATGGGGAGTTGCGCTCGTGCAAAGCAAGAGCCTTGCCAGACTGCTGGTTCCCACTCGACGCGAACTTTCTGATCGTCGCGGCGGTAGCCAGCTGCTCCCCACGGTGTCCTGGAAGCGGACAAGCCGTGAGCAATTCGCCGCGCAAGCTTCGTCGACGCTCCTTGCGCGTTACGTCGACGAAGGCTCGAGCTTCAGGGACTCTGCGTGAGGCTACGACTCAGGGGGCTCTGCGGGCGCTACCGCTCGGGGTGCTCTGCGGGCGGCGACTCCTCAGGGTGCTCCGCGGGCGGCGACTACTCAGGGTGCGCCGACCACTCAGGGTGCGGCGACTGCGGGCGGCACGTAGGCGGGCAGCTCGCTCGCGTCGAGTGCGGTGACATCGCCGAGGCTGACCGTCGCCGCTTGGCCGGTGTGGCGGAAATAGACGGGACCGTCGATCTCGACGGCGCCCACGGGCAACTCGTTGCCAATCGAGTCGAGAGCGGCATTGGCGAGCGTCAGGCTCTGCGCGTCGTCGCAGTCGGCCAGCGCTTCGCCGCCCGAACCATCGACGCCGTCGCGCCAGAGGACGACGCGAGCCGGGGAGGACTCGGTGGCCGGGAACAGATCGAGGCAGACGGTCGAGCTGGTGCGCACCCAGACGGCCGCTGGATCGAGGGTGACGGTCGAAGCGCCGTAGTTGGCGTAGACCATGGCCGGGGGCGCGGGATTCGAGCCGCCGTAGGCCGTGAGCTTGAGCTGCGAGCCCGTGGTGGTCGGGTTCGAAGCCGTCGGAGCCGAGGCGGCGCCGAAGAGGAGCTGTCCCGAGCCGTGACCGAGTGAGGCCAACAGGCCGTCGATGCGGACGTGGCGCACGGGGTAATCGAGCTCGCAGATCGGTACGAAGTAGACGGTGCTGTTGTCGAGCTGCAGGCCGAACTCACTGGTTGCCACGCTTCGCGAGCACTCGTGAACCGTCTCGTCGACGGGAGGCTCGGGATCACCGGACTCGCCGCCTTGTCCACCCTCCCCTCCGTGGCCGCCGCCGCCGAGCGCATCGGAACCACCAGTCGCGGCGGCCCCGCCTGTTGACTGACCCCCGCTCGCGCTGCCTCCACTGGCCACCGAACCACCGCCGCCCGTGTCTTCGCTCCCGCCGCCGTCGCAGCCGGAGAGGGTGATGCCCGACGCGAGCGCCGAGAGGGCGCCGGCGGCGAGGAGAGAGCGGGGCGTGAGCGAGCGCTGGGCGAGCGAGCGTTCGGGGTGCGAGGCGGGGTTCTTCATGAGCCCGCTGTTACGATTTATTCGCGCTAACCGTCAACATTAAATGCGCTTGATTCGCATCTGCACGCATGCGACACCCCGCCTCGCCCATGGCCACCCCGCCAAACATCCCAGAATCACCACCTCTCCCAGGTTACTTTCGGAGATCCGGTCTGGTGGGGGCGTTTGGGGCCTGTTGCACATTGTTCGCCTCTAATTGGGCGAGGGCCGAGGTGGTGGGGCCGAGGCCGCTGGCCGAGGCGCGGGTCGAGTTGCCCGAATCGGCCGAGCTGGGCACCGCCCAGACCCGGGTCCCGGTCCACCTGGTCGTCGAGAGCGACGGCACGGTGAGCCAGGTCGAGCTGCTCCAGCCGCACGGCGGGATCCTGGACGCTGCGGTGCGCCGTGCCGCCGCGGACATGCGCTTCGTGCCGGCGGAGCGAGACGGCCAGCCCATGCGGGTCCGCATCGCCTACGAGATCCCGCTGCGAGCGCCCACGCCCACGACCGCAGGCAGCCCTGCAGGGATCTCGGCCGCGCATACGACCGCCTATGCGACCAGCCCGACGACCAGCTCGACGACCAGCTCGACGACCGACGAGGCGACCGACGCGTCGTCACCCACTCACGAATCCCCCTCAGCCCCCACCCTCCTCGCGGCGCTCCCACCCACGGCCGGTGGTTCGATCAGCGAAGTCGTGGTGACCGGTGCTCGCGTCCCAGAGCGCCGCAGCGAGAGTGTGATCTCCACGCAGGTGATCGATCGGGAAGCACTGCGCCGCTCCGGCGCGACCAACGTGGGCGCCGCGCTCGAGGCCGAACCGGGACTGCAGGTGGAGCGCACTTTCCGCGGGACCGAGGTGTGGATCCGCGGCCTCGATCCCGAATACACGCTGATTCTACTGGACGGGCAGCGCCTACCGGGTCGCGTTGGCGGCGCCATCGATCTCTCGCGCTACCCGCTCGAGAACGTGGAGCGAGTCGAGATCGTGCGCGGCCCCAGCTCGGCGCTCTACGGCTCGGACGCCATCGGCGGCACCATCAACATCGTCACCCGTGAGAGCCA
>DATIDO010000576.1:0-4760 GCA_035456245.1 Polyangiaceae bacterium | reverse complement strand
TTGGGCGTCCAAGCGCAGCGAGTCCGCACCGATGCGCTGGCGCCCGAAGACGCCGTGGACGCAGAGACGGCGGAGCGCTTCGCCGAAGCGCGCACCGACAGCTACGTCGTGGGGGCGGCCCACTTGCGGGTCGGTCACCATTGGCGACTCGTCGGCATCGAGCTGGGCGCCATGATGACGAGCGGGGCGACCGATGGTTCCGGAGTCTCCATCCTGCCACAGGGCGAGCTGACGCTGGGGCCGCGCGACGTCTTCTACGTGCTCGGTGGCGCCGGCGTGTCGCAGCTGACGAGCATCCGCCGCCACGACTACCCCTACTTCGGCCTGGGCATCCCCCTCGGCGAGAGCAGCGTCGAGGCACGCTTCAGCATCTCGCAGTCCTGGCAGCCGGCGCAGCTGCGCGGCGACCTGTTCTGGACGGTTCCCATCAATCCGGTTTGGAGCTTGCGCGCGGGGCTGGCGTTCGGACGCGTCGAGGATTGGACGCGCGAGGCGTCGCTCGGCTGCATCCTGCACTTGTGATGGCGCACGCCGGAGGGCTGGCCTCCGGCGAAGGCTCGGTCGAGCGCCCCGGTCGCCGTGGACCGGGGCACGGAATCACAGCAGGTCGCCGAGCGACTCGAAGGCGTTGTACGCCTTGCCCAGCCACAGACGAGTCCGTTGACGCGCCATCGGCGACAGCACTGCCTCGTCGCCCTCGCGATTGACGGCTGCCCAGAAGCTCACACCGGACCGGTCGATCGCGAACATCGTCGCGGGGTCCAGCTCGGGAAGATCGACGATGCGACCGCCGAGAGCGAGCAAGCGCTCCTTGGCCTCCGACGAGTCGAACTGGGAGAAGTCGCGCGCGCGGCCGTGGTTCTTCAGCGCCACGTACTCCAGCTGATCGCCGAATCGGGCGAGCACCCGTTCCAAGTCACGCACCGAGTCGAAGCCGCCGTCGCTCACGTGCCACAGCGTGAGGCGAACACCCGCCTGCCGTGCGAACTGGAGCACGTCGCCGCTCTCCAGCCAGATCTCCAGCGGACGCGCGCTCTGCGCGGGCAGATCGACGATCACCCGTCGGTCCGCGGCCAGCGCGCGATCCATGATTTGGTCGGCGCTGCTGAACTGATGGAAATCGACGGGCTGGCTGAACTCGCTGTAGGCCCGCGACAGGGAGCCGTGCGAGGTGTCGGCATCCGCGGCAGCGAAAGGCTGCTGCTGATCGATACACCACTGCGTGAGCAGTCGTGCCACCGTGCTCTTGCCAACGCCGCCCTTTTCTCCGCCTACCAAATGAACTCGACTCATGGCTGGGTTATCGTGAGCCAGTCGGCCGAGCGCAAGCGAACTGATCAGCGAGCGCGGGACTGATCACCGAGCGCCGTGCGTAACGAGCGTGTGACCGTCGCCTTCATCCACTGGGGAGACGCTTCGTCTGCCGAAGCGACGAGGTCCGCCGAAATGAAAGAGGGCCCGAGGCAATGCCTCGAGCCCTCCGTGGGGACTGGTTTCGCTTCGTCTTCGACCGAGGCCGGCGACTAGCTCGACCAGTCGCAGGCGTCAGCCAGCGACGCGCTTGACCAGGTCGATGACCTTGTTCGAGTAACCCCACTCGTTGTCGTACCAGGACACGACCTTCACGAAGGTCTTGTCGAGCTGGATGCCGGCCTCGGCGTCGAAGACCGAGGTGTTGACCTCACCCACGAAGTCGGTCGAGACGACCTTCTCGTCGGTGTAGCCGAGCACGCCCTTCATCTTGCCTTCGGAGGCAGCCTTCATGGCCTTGCAGATGTCGTCGTACGAGGCTTCCTTCACCAGCTCGACCGTGAGGTCGACCACCGACACGTCGGAGGTGGGCACGCGGAACGCCATGCCGGTCAGCTTGCCGTTCAGCTCGGGGATGACCTTGCCCACGGCCTTGGCCGCGCCCGTCGACGACGGGATGATGTTCTCGAGGATGCCGCGGCCGCCGCGCCAATCCTTCTTCGAGGGGCCGTCCACCGTCTTCTGGGTGGCGGTGGCAGCGTGGACCGTCGTCATCAGGCCGCGCTTGATGCCGAAGTTGTCGTTCAGCACCTTGGCGATGGGCGCCAGACAGTTCGTCGTGCAGGAAGCGTTCGAGACGATCGTCTCGCCGGCGTACTTGTCGTCGTTCACGCCCATCACGAACATCGGCGTGTCGTCCTTCGAGGGAGCCGACAGCACGACCTTCTGAGCGCCAGCGGCCAGGTGCTTCGAAGCGCCTTCCTTGTCGAGGAAGATGCCCGTCGACTCGACGACCACGGTAGCGCCGACGTCACCCCAAGCGAGCTTGGTGGGATCCGTCTCGGCGGTGGTGCGGACGGCCTTGCCGTTGACGACGAGCTTGCCGTCCTTCACCTCGACGCTGCCCTTGAAGCGACCGTGCACCGAGTCGTACTTCAACATGTAGGCGAGGTAGTCGACGTCCAGCAGATCGTTGATGGCGACGATCTCGACGTCACCACGCTGAATGGCAGCGCGGAAAACCATGCGACCGATGCGGCCGAAGCCGTTGATACCGACCTTGATCATTTCTTCGTTCCTTTTCCTGGATGGTGCTTCGATGGGGACGGTCTCGTGCCGACCCCGGCGAATCGGAGACAGCAGAGGAGCCGAACGTTCGTGGTGCGGAAGCTGACGCTCGGGGTCGAGCAGACGACGGGCTCGCTTCCGAACTCCGCACGGGGCGATCTAGCACCGTCCTCCCGAGCAGCCGAAAGAGGGGATCATTCCGGCTGATATTTCCCGCTTCCACGGGCCGTTGACGGGAGCAAAGCGGAGACCGGATAAGTTGCGCTGCCATGCGCGTCACACCTCCGCTGGAACGCCGCCTGAACGCCGGGTTGCCCCTGCTCGTCGCCCTGCTGGTCGCCTCGCGGGTCACACGGGCCGACCAGTCAGGAGGTGCCGCTGCCGCGATTCCGAACGGCGGCGCCAACGTCGCTGCAACGCACGCGAATCCGACCGCCGCGCACACGGCTTCGAGCACGGCTTCGAGCACGACTTCGAGCACGACTTCGAGCGCGGACGAGGAAGCAGAAGCCGATCGCCCCGTCGAGCGACCCGGCTCGAACGAGGCACCCGATCGAGCAAAGCGAACCGACGAAGGCCTTCCCATTCCCACCGATCCCCTCGAGTTGGAGCGTCGACAGCGTGAGGCCTGGCGCACCTCACGCCCCGACTCCGAGCTACCAGCAAGAGCCCAAGTGCTGGCGCTCACCGTTGCCGGTGGCGTGTCCCTCGGCTCCTTCGAGGCTGGTCAGCTGAACTTGCTCGCCGAGGCGCTGCGCACCACGCCGGACTCGGCGCGCTTGATGATCGCCACGGGCGCGTCTGCTGGCAGCGCCAACGCCCTGATTGCTGCGACGAGCGCCTGCCGCTCGCAGGCAATCGATGCCGAGACCTCGCTCGGCTACCGCGTCTGGGTACCGGTCGGCCTCGAGCAGCTCTACGTTCCCGAGCGTGTCACGGCCAACAGCTTGTTCGTGGTCGACGGGCTGAAGCGCGGGATCGACACGATCACTCACGACTGGTCCTCCGGTCTCCCTCCCTCGTGCGACTTCGTCGTTTCGGTCGCGGCCACTCGCTCTCTGGGCATCGACGTCGAACTGACGGAGGGCTTGGAGGTGCCGCGGCAATCCGAGCGCTTCGTCTTCCACGTGCAGGGACGAGACCAGCTGGTGCCGCTGCTCGAGAACTACGTCGATCCGAAGCGCAACTTCGAGCGACCGCTCCTCCCCTTCTCGGGCGGCAGCGACCTCACGGGCGCCAGCGATTTCCGTGCGCTGGCCGACGCCGCCATCGCCTCCGCGGCATTCCCGGTGGCCTTTCCGGCGCACGTCGTCCCCCACTGCATCACGCCTCGTGGCTCGCAATTCAAGGACTCCCCCGATCAGCCGCCGCGCTGCGAAACGCCCACACGCCGCGACAGCTTCGTGGACGGCGGTGTGTTCGACAACAACCCGCTGGGTATCTCCTACCAGATCGCCCGCAACGGCCTGACCACCACGGGCGATCGCGCGACCTTTCGCCCGGTGCCGAGCGGTCCCATCGGCACCCGGCCCGAGATCGTCTACGGCTACGTCGATCCCGATCTGACTCGCTACCCGCAATACCAGCCGCAGGTCGCCAAGAAGCGCAACGACCCCCTGCTCAGCGTGCTGATGAGCTTCAGCGATCAGGCGCTCAACGCCGCTCGCGGACAGGAGCTGTCCGCGCTGGCCGAGCGCAACCCCGTCAGCCTGCGTCGCCTGTGGCTGATCCAGACCGGCTACCCTCCCGTCAGCAGCTTGCTCGGCGCCTTCTTCGGCTTCTTCGAGCGGGACTTCCGCGATTTCGACTTCTACCTCGGCGAGTACGACAGCTACTACGAGCTACGCCAGCACACGGGGACCATCCTGGGCGTCGAACCCTTCGTGAAGGCCTTGCACGACACCTTGCAGGGCCCGGCTGCGTCCGTCCCGCAACGACACCGCAAGCTCGGCTGCCTGCTCTCGCAGTTCGAGCCCGAGACCCACGCGCACCTCTTGCCCCTGTGCTCGGGCGACGACATGCGCAACTTCCGCGTGCTCGCGCAGGTCACCTTGGATCGCCTGTGGTCCAACTGCCGCAGGGTCCAACTCGAGCCGAACCAGCGCGCCAACCACCTGCAGTGCACCGCTGCGCACGACGGCGCGGCGCCGCCACGAGTCGACCCGTCGTTTCGCGTTCGCGGCGAGCGCTACCAGACCGACGACGAGGACGACTTCGACTAC
>DATIDO010000575.1:0-2404 GCA_035456245.1 Polyangiaceae bacterium | reverse complement strand
GTCTCGAAGGCGACCAGCGCGAGCACCCAGCCGGCAGGAGGCATCGACAGCGGCACGACCCGGTCTTCCACCGCGGCGCTCGCGTTGTAGGCCTCGATGGTGGCGCACATGGCATAGAAGTCTTCGAGCGACTCCGGCACGGTCGCGCCCACCTTCTCCAGCGTGGCTTTGCCGTAGTAGAGGTTGTTGTCGCGCTCGATGTTGAGCGGCACCGCGTAGTAGTGGCCGTCTTTGGACAGCAGGTCGACGAGCGGCTGGGGGAAGGACTTCAGCCAGGAGTTGGCTTCGAAGAGGTCGTCGATGGGAGCCATCTTGCCCTGGTCCACCCAGGTCATCAGATCGGCGCCACCCACGGCCTGGAAGCTATCGGGCGGGTCGCCGGAGAGCAGGCGATCCTTCAGCTCGTCACGAGCGGTCTCGGGCTTCGCGGCGGCGGCGTTGACGATCGAAAGGTCTGGGTACTCGTCCTGTAGCAACGAGAACAGCGCATCGAGAGCCTCCTTCTCACCGCCAGCGGCGAGCCAGGAGTAGATCTCCAGCGAATCCTCGATCTCCGCCGTGTCCTCGGAAGAGGTCGAGCCGGAGCAAGCAAAGAGACACAAAGCCAAGGAACAAAGAGACCATCGACGCATTCAATTACCTTTCGTCATTCGCACGCCTTGCCCACGCAGCCCCCACTGCATTCACAACCGTTCGACGCTTCCCCATCGCAGTCGCTGAACCCGCTCTTGCACACGGAGATGGTGCAGATGCCGACGGAGCAAACCGCCGCCGCGTTGTCGAGCTTGCAGACGTAGCCACAGGAGCCACAGTTGCGCTCGTCGCGCGCGCGATCGGTCTCGCAGCCGTTGTCGACGTCGTCGTCACAGTCGAAGTAGGTGCCATCGCAGGTGCTGATGATGCACTCGCCGCTCTTCGAGCAGCGCGGGACCGCGTGGGGGATGGCGCAGGCGCTGCAGTCGTCGCCCCCACACCCGTAGGCGGGGTTGGTGCGTTCGTAGCAAGCCAGGTAGCCCTCGTTGGACTCACAAACCTTCTCGTCGGCGGGACAGCCCTCGCTGAGGGGCCCCTGGTCGACGACCACCGTGCAGCCGACGAGCGAAAGCAGGCCGGCTACGAGTGAGGGCACCAGGATCTTCGGGGTGCGCATCAGAACTTCCCTCCGTAACCGATGAAGGCACCGGTCGGACCCACCGACCAGCGCACCTGCGCGGTCTCTTTCTCGGGAGCGGACTCGAGGGGAACCTCGGGTCGCAGTAGGTAGGTGATGCCTGCGCCGATGCCGGCGGCGATGGCGGTGCCGAAGGCGATGTCACTCACCGTGGCGAGCGTCGACAGGTTGCTGGTCTGTTCGGCCGTGCACACCGGTGCGCAGCCGCCCTCTTCGGGCGGCAGGGCCAACTGGGAGCGCTCGTTCATGGCCAGGATGCCGAAGGTGGTGCCCGCGCCGGCCAGAGCCAGCGCGCCGCCACCCAGTGCCCAGGTGTACCAGGGCACGGGACGATGCATCGGCACGGCAGCTTCCGTCGTGGTCGGTGCGTTGGGAGCATCGGGCGACGGGAGCTCGACGTGAACCAGGCGACTCTTCTCGCCTGGCGAGACGCGAACGCGTTGCTCCACGGCCGGTTCGGCGGCGGTGCGGACGATGATCACGTGCTCTCCCGGATCGACCTCCAGCTCGGCACCCGCCTGCACGGCGTTGCCGTCCAGGGTCAGGCTGGCGTCACCGACATCGCGGCCACCACGGCGTACCACCAGCACGACCGACGGCATCTGCTGATCCAGCTCGTCGAGCCAACGGGTGCAATCACCCGCGATCACGCCGGGGCAGCTGGATGCAGCACAGGCCAGCAGGTGCCCACGGGCGGCCTGCCAGCGCCTTTCGGAGCGGTTCTCCTGCGCTTGGGCGTGGTGATCGATGCAGATCTGCGCCGCCGACTGGGCCCGTGCCGTGCTGGGCAGCACACACAGAGACAGTAGCAGGAGCCCCCCCCCGAGCCCCTTCACCCAGCGCCCCCGCGACTCTTGTGCCGCGTCCAACATTCGGGACAGCGCCAGGCCGATGTCCTGCGGCCGTCCTGCCCCTTCTGGATGATCAGACGCCAGCCGTGACGAGCACTGATCAGCGTGTAGTTCGTGTCCGTCGGCGGGGCAGCCTTGCCGCAATCGATACAAGAAGGAATTTCGCTGTTCATCGTCGAAGGTAATCGTCGAACGGGTCGAGGCTAGCACGTGCGCGTTGAACGACGAGTCCGCGGCGCGATTTAGGAAGCCAAAACACACAGGATCCGTGCTCATGTGGGCAGCTGTCTGCCGCGTTTCTTCGTGCGGCGATGGTGGTTTCCAGATGCCGCGTCTCTGGTGAGTGGACGCAGCATGCGGTTTTTCGCAAAGCGCCGATTCG